>JBDSKU010000045.1:0-4526 GCA_039916745.1 Nitrospiraceae bacterium | reverse complement strand
CTTTTACAGGATGCTGAAAAAGTCCGCCAGCGGCGTTCTCGCATCGTTCAGATCCTCAACGTACCCCACGGGTACGCCTCGGCCCTTCACTCGCTGCGGCCTTGCTGGGCGGCCATTTTGAGCATCCTGTAAGGTGGGTCGTGGTTATCTCAGCTTTCGATGTCCGTGAATGCTTCAGGGGTAAACTGTATTTTTCCGTAGGTTGTTCGGGAGGAGTAAGGCGATGAAAAATATTCTGATGGTCGGTGCCGGATCGGTCGGTGGGTTTTTCGGGGCGCATTTGGCGAAGAATAATCCCAATGTGTCGTTCCTGCTGCGGCCTAAGACGCTCGCTGCCGTGAAGCAAAATGGTCTCACGATCCGCAGTGCCAAGGGCTCCTTTACCGTGCATCCGCAAGCGGCGTCTGATCCACGAGATCTCCCGAAGCCTGACCTGATCATTCTCTCTGTGAAGGCCTACGATTTGGATGAGGTGCTCACCCAAATCGAACCGGTCTTGACCGATCAGACCGTGATCTTGACCCTCCAGAATGGGGTCGATACAGAAGACCGTATTCTGGCGCGCCTTCAACGAGATTGTGTCGTGGGTGGGGTGGCCTTCATTTACTCCAAGATCGCCGCGCCAGGGGTCATCGATCATTACAAGAAGGGGGCCGTGGCGATCGGCGAGATGATGGGGCATCAGAGCCCTCGTCTGCTGGTCATCGCCGATCTGTTCAAGCAGGCGGGGATTCCCTGCCAGTTGACCGAGGATGTCAGGCGCAGTAAGTGGGAGAAGATGTGCTGGAATTGCGTCTTCAATCCTTTGACGGTGATGATCGACGACAAAGTCGCCAAGGCGCTCGACCATCCCGAGATGTTGCGCGTCATTCAACAGATCGTGGGAGAAGTGATGGCAGTCGCGGCAGCCGTCAAGGTGCCGTTACCCCATGATATGGCGGAGAAGGTGGTTCGCTGGACCCAGGAAATTCGGGATATTCATACGTCGATGTATGACGATTGGAAGGCTAGGCGGCCGACCGAGATCGATGTGCTGAATGGGTATGTTGCCAAGCTCGGGCGGGAGTTCGGTATCCCGACGCCGTTGAACGACATGCTGACAGCCGTGATCAAAACGATTACTGAACGGGATCGAACCGGGCCCGGTATTGTGCGAATCGACGGGGCGGTGGTGCAGCCGGTCTCGCTGGATCGTGCCGCGATTGCAGCCTTCCCTGCGGACCAGCAGCTCGACATTTCGACGGTGATGCCCAACATGAAGGGCAAAGGCATTCGCCTCAAGGCGTTGTTGGATGTGCCGGCCTTGGCGATCAAAGCCGACCATGTGACGGTGCATTCGGCAGACGGAAAATATTCAGCCTGTCTTACCCTCGCACAAGCCTTGGAGTGGGGGATTCTGCTGTACGAAGTAGACGGGGAAGCGCTGCCAGAATCCAAAGGCGGGCCCTATCGATTGGTGACCCCAGGGCTGGGAGATTTGTGCGCCAATGTGAAGGGGGTCGCGCGGATCGAAGTGACCATCGGAACGGGAACAGACACGCGGCCATCGGTGAGGACGAATTGCTGACCCGCGTTAAGCCCGGTCTGTCTGGTCTGTTCAGTCTGTCTCGTTTGTGTGCTTAACCTTGCGGACCGGGTTCGCGTAGCATGCCGGTCAGTATACTCAAGAGTTCGACAAAGCAAGGGCATGCATGACCATGCTGGTGGGAGTAGATGGGTGTACCGGCGGATGGATCGCGGCGATCGACGATGGCAGCGGTCGGCCAGCACTCTGCCGCCGCCTTGACTCCTTCTCTGCGATCATGGCGCTGACGCCGGAGCCCTCCGTGGTCGCCATCGATGTCCCCATCGGACTTCTTGAACGAGGAGCACGCGATTGCGATGCGCAAGCCCGGCGACTCCTTGCCGCACGGCGCAATAGCGTCTTTACCGCCCCCATACGCGGAACCCTTCAAGCGCGCTCGCACAGCGAGGCATCGGCAAAGAGGTTCGCGATAGAGGGCAAAAAGATCTCCCTCCAAGCGTGGGGTATCATCTGCAAGATCAACGAAGTAGATGATGCACTTCAAGCACATCTGGATTGGAGACCCCGGGTTCACGAGGTCCATCCGGAACTCTGTTTCTACCATCTCAATGCCAAGCACCCGATGGAGTATGCAAAGAGGTTCGCCGACGGCAAGAAAGAGCGCCTGGGGCTCTTGCGGCATGAATTCGGCTCTGCCGTCGATACTGCGCTTGCAGGCGGCGGGCTATCCTGCAAGCCGGATGACGTTATTGATGCGTTCGTCTCACTCTGGACGGCGCGTCGCATTGCTGCTGGTTCTGCCTCACGACTGCCGGCTGTCCCACCGTTTGATCACTTCGGGCTCCCCATGGAGATGTGGGCGTGACGGGTGGGGTGGCAGAGCGCCAGGGTTAATCGCGAGGCCTGCCGAATAAGCCGGTGCATCCGATAATCGCCGTCGGTCGCGGCTAACAAAGGAAATAGAGTCAGGCATGAGTAGTGACTTATTGTAGATGTGGAGGGACATTCCGGTTTTCCTGATACGTGGGTGACGAAAAATGGGACAGGCTACTTTTCTGATAACTTCTGCGGGGCCAGTAGGCGCTGAGCACAGATGGAGGGCACGTTGAGCCCGACAATGTTTAGAGCAGGAGGGTTCCGCTTCTATTTCTTCTCCCGCGAGGAAATACGAATGCACGTGCATGTGTATTGTGAGCGTGGTGAGGCGAAGTTTTGGCTGGAATCTACAATCGAACTGGCGCAGAATTCAGGTCGATGAAACCCTCAGTGTTTGGCAAACGCACTTCGGCTGTTGAGGTGACGAACATCTCCGCGCATGGATTCTGGCTGCTTGTGGCAGACGAAGAGCTATTCGTGCCGTTCAAGGATTTTCCCTGGTTCAAAGATGCATCTGTGTCAGAAATTCTGAATGTTGAGTGGCCGCAGCCTCATCATCTGTATTGGCCTGGCCTTGATGTGGATATCGCCGTTGAATCCATCAGACATCCGGAGAAATTCCCACTCATCTCGAAAGAATTGCGCTCAACGAAACGTTCCAGCAGACCAGCAAGAACGCGCCTCGGAGTGCGATCTCTTATCTAAAGACCCGAATCGCTTTCCACCGTTCCGATCTGTAACGCCACAATAGTAACCCCATCCTGACCGTCCAATCCGCGATCATCGCGCTCCAGACATAGAGCACATCTAGTGCGAGCCAGGGGCCTGCGATGACTGCCAGTGGTACGCGGACTCCCCACATGCCGATGGTTGTGGCCCACATGATAAATCTGGTATCGCCCGCTCCTCGCAATGATCCGGCCAGGACCATGGTGAGGGCGAGCGGCACTTGGAGGACCGCGACGATGCGCAGAAAGACGGTTCCGAGTTCAACCACCGCTTCATCATTCGTAAAGGCGCGGAGTAGCATGTAGGGAAAGAAGAAGAACAAGACGCCCATCGAGGCCATGGTCATGCTGGCAAGTCTGTTCGCCTCCCAGTTTTCGAGTTTGGCCCGGACATATTTCCCTGCGCCGATACTCTGTCCCACCATTGTGGCAGCTGCAATGGCGAAGCCATATCCCGGCAGGAACGAGAGGGATTCGATCGACAAGCCGACTTGATGCGCGGCGTAGGTCACCGTCCCGTAGAGCAGCACGATCTTGGTATAGAGGATAATGCCTGCCTGTTGAAACATTCGCTCGCCGGAAACCGGTGCTCCGATCTGCCAGGTGGAGCGCATGAGGTCATGTCGTGGTTTGAGCGACTTCCTGAATAGTGTTCGATTGGCCCAGAGGAGATAGGCCACACCCATTCCTTCTGCGATACCCGTCGCCACGGCTGCTCCTGTGAGACCCCAGGCGGGCAAGCCCCAATGTCCGTAGATTAATGGATAAGCAATCGTCAAATAGAGGAGATTCACGGCGATCAAGGCATACATCGGAGTCTTGGTGTTCCCGGTGCCTTGCATGATCGAGGAGAGCACTTGCAGGAAGATTGTGCAGGGAATGACCAGGAAGATCAGATTCGAGTAGGGAAGGGCCAGTGCGATCACGTGATGCTCTGCACCCAACAGTTCCATGGTGAGACGATTCAGGGACAATCCAAGTATCACGAGCGCGCAAGAAACGATGGCGGCCAATCCGAGGAGGTGGGTGGCGGCTTCCCCGACGTCTTTGGTGCGGCGAGCTCCCGATAGTTGGGCAATGAGGACGTTGGCGCCTACCGATAGTCCTGAGACGAGCGTGGTGGACATGAAGGCCAGTAACTGGCCAAGTCCAACGGCAGCAATCGATGTGGCACCGAGACCGCCGACGAGAAAGACGGCGGCGATGCCCTCGGTCCGTTGAAGCAGGCTGCTGACCGTGACCGGCAAGGCAAGGGTCAGGACGGATTTTCTGATCTGTGCGATGCGGGAGGCCATGTTCGGCCATCCTAACAGGCTGCTGCCAAAGGCCGCCAGCGGCGTTCTCGCTTCACGATGAGGCTCAACGTACCCCAAGGGTACGCCTCGCCTCTTCGCTCG
>JBDSKU010000044.1:0-6320 GCA_039916745.1 Nitrospiraceae bacterium | reverse complement strand
CACCTTTCGCCACCGCGCGATCCAGCGTTCGATAATCGAGGCCAAGATTCTTCTGTTTAAGTTTCGTCTTCAATTCATCCGGCAAGGTGCGAGTGAACACCTCAAACGCGGCGGCAGAAAGAGCCAGCGATCGTGCACGGACTAGTTGCTCCGCCTCGGCAAACTGCATCAAATCCAGAACAAAGGTCTGTTTAGGCACAACCCCGGTCAAGTCGATGACACAGGCAAACAGCCCTCGCGTCAGGACCCCCCCGATCTGCGGATAGACATAGACCCCGCCCTCGGTCAGCAAGGCGGTCATCGTTTCCAGCGGAACCTCATAGCTTTCCGACAAGACCTTCGCATGACCTGGGAGGTCTTCCTGATGCGTCATGGCGCAGGCGGTCACATTCCCCGGCGCGTCGAACTCAGAGTAGTCCTCAATGACATTATAGAGAACCGTGGGCTTTGGCTTGTCCGCTTTTTTCTTAATTTTAAACATGATGAAAACAACTCCAAGTGGCTAATATATATATGCAATATTACGATTGTGCGTGCTCAAGATGATGATAGGGTGGCAACGTCATCAGTCGTCCATCCTCAATCGGTCCGCCCACTGTAAAATGATACAACGACTGAAACGAGCGCCCCTTAATCCCGACGATCTCATGAACCGGATCATCAAAGAAGCAGCCGATCCCTGTTCCTCGCACCCCTGCTGCCTCCGCTTCAAGATACAACACTTGCCCTAGCAAGCCTGCCTCCCAGAATAAGCGTGGATACCACCAGGCCCCGCCCTCCCGCAAGCGGCCTTCAAACTCGGCAATCATGCCCAGCGAAAAGGCGCTGTCTCCCGCAATCTCTTGATGACAACTCACTTGCACCGCCGCCTTCTTCGCATCTCCCTCCAGCAGCCAATAGAGCGGCAACGTTTCAGGACACCCGGGGACCGGGGTCCAGACCAACTCCTCGTTCATCGACTGTTGAAGCAACGGCAACTTGTTCCGGTCGCGGACTAGGAGGTAGAGCCCCGGGGTCAATCCTTCCACGCGATGCACAAATAACAAGAGATGAATCGCAGGCTTCCACGGCAAGACATCCCAGGGCATCGACCTATCTAATTGAGGCAGCTCTGCCGCAGGCATGACGCGACTCAATATCTGAAAGAATGTGCCGGATGGAATGGACGTCTTCCCATCGAAGGAAACAGCGCTCCGGCGTTGCCGAATAATTTGGCTCGCCGTGAGGGCCCCGTGAGACGCGAGAGGCACAACGTGAGAAGTCACACATGCAGGGGCGGCGACAGACCGATGCTCATGAGAGGTTTTCCAACTCGCCCCGGCAACCTCATCAATAATTTCCCAGGGCACCGGATTCTCTCGGCTCAAACGATTCGCTTTCCCCTGCCAGGTTGTCGCAACGAGCTGTTGAACAATCTCTGAATCGAGACAGAGTGGACAGGCACCGTTCACCTCTCCCGATGGCCATACCACAGCAAGACAGTCTGGATGTTCCTGCTCCGCTTCGATAAAGTCCTCCGTCCGATCGGCACCCAACAATGTGGCCACGGTATCTTGGGATACACCATCCAGCAATGCCATATTCCAGCCCAGCGTGGCAGCCGCAATCCGCGCTGTCCCGATCGCATGCCCTACATCATGGTTACAATAGCGAAAGGCCCGCTCACCATACTTCCACGACTCCCGCCAATGGATCGAGGTCAGCCCCAGCAGAAACGAATGCGCAGGAAACGATGCAAGCAGACGAGTCAGCAAGCCCACATCGAACGCTGCCCGTCGTTCAATCCCATGTTCCTTGGGCGCATAGTGATAGAGACCGGCTTTCAGATCCAAACCGTCCATCTGCGGCAACACGAGATAGCCTTCCGTCGGATGGAGATTCCCCGACGAGGGATTACTGCGTAACGCCCACTCCATATCCCCTGCCTTTTTCCACGCAGACAGGGCGAGGGCAAGCTCCAGAAACCGTGAGAGTGCAATCAACGTGACCGGCTTGGCGACCACCCCTCCTCGCTCATAGATCGCATCATAGGATGGAGACAGCGGCTCTTCATCAGGCGTCAGCAATGGAAGGGAACTCAGCTCGGCCCCATCAAATCGCCTAAAGGGATCGGGCTGGTTCGCCCAATCCAGATGCCCGAGCGAACGGGCATATCGGTTGAAATGATGCTTCGTCTGGACGTGGTAACGAATCACGCGATCGATGGGATCGGTCGGTGCAGTCTCGACTGGTTCATGGTACAGGGGAATTTCTGTGGCCATCGCAATTGGTCACAGTCTACAGAGCCGCGAGAAGGAAAGTAAACGGAACTGGATATCCGATATAGTTAGCGCTACACTTTCACCCAGCCAGACACTCGACACATGCCGCAATCGGGGTCCACATGCAGATTCGCTCATCCAGTTGCCCCTGAAAAATCCCTACCACCATGAAAAGCAAGTCCCACACACTGAAACAAGGAAGCCGCAGTCGATCGGCTAGAATTCCCGAGACCTCCTCTGCACCATCTGCCATCAATCGCATTACCGTTATTCCACTCAGAATAACTCAGGCCCTCGGCCTCGCGGCAGCATTCCTGGTTCTCGCCAGCATAGCAGGGCAATTATTGAAATACCTCGGTGGGCATGATTTCGTATATGGGCTTGTCCGCCTCTTCTACGTCGACTACGAGAATACCGTCCCGAGTTTTTTCTCTGCGTCGCTCTTACTCATGGCCGCACTTCTCCTTGCACTCATCGCGACGTTGAAGCCAGCCGCGCATGCCACATACAAATTCCAATGGGCACTGCTGTCATTCACGTTCCTCTTCATGGCCATCGATGAAGCCGCCAGCATCCATGAAATGCTGATCGGACCAATGAGAGGTCTGCTGGGACAGGAGGCGAGCGGCATCTTCTTTTTCGCCTGGGTAATTCCTGGTATCGCAATCGCCATGATATTCGGACTTTCCTACCTACAGTTCCTCCTCCATCTGCCCTTTACAACAAGATGGCACGTCATTCTTGCTGCCACGCTGTACCTTGGCGGGGCCATCGGCATGGAACTCATTGGAGGCCGTTACGCCGACGTGCACGGCATGGAAAATCTCACCTACTCCATGGCGGCAACCGTTGAAGAAAGCCTCGAAATGGCTGGCGTCATTATCTTCATTCATGCACTGCTCCACTACATCGCTGACAACTATCAAGAGATACGATTTCAGCTCGTTTCTACTCAACAGCCTGCGCTGTCCCTGGTCCCTAAGGCCTAAACGGCTGCTCCACAACTGCGGTGCGCTCTTATTTTCCTACCCAACCTAGTTGCTCCTCTCCTCGCCCCTTACTAGATGCCCCAATGTGACCAGGCGTCACTGCCACGTTGCCAACCATATTGGGAGGACGAACGATTGAAGCGTGAGAATGCGGTAGACTAGGACTGCCCAGGCGCGACAGCCGGCTCCGCTGTTGGGGAGTGACCTGCCGCTTTGTACCAACCAGACAGATCCTCTGTCAGACCACAGGCAGTCAGGTACTCACGATCAATGGGCGTGGGGATACCGTTCGTCGTCGTGGGATCGCTCGACTCCTCCAAGGCGTTCGCCACATGGACAGCCGCCAAGAGACTAAATCCTTCTTGAAAACATTCCCCCGGATGGTGATGAAACGCCACGGCTTCCACGATGGCATCGCTCACCCCCCAAAGCCCGAGCAGATAGGCCCCCACATCCTCATGTGATGTCTTGAACACCGCCTGTTCGGCGTCGCAGACCGACAGACGATCGTGACGTAAATTCGCAAGCACTTCGCCGTACTGCTCAGGATAATTCGTGCTGAGAACCAAGAGGCCGATGTCATGGAGCAATCCGGCCATGAACGCCCCCTCCACACCGAGGGAACCGACATCCTGACTCTTCGCAATATCCCGCGCAGAGGTGCCGGTGATGAGGCCATGTTTCCACATGGTCTCCAGCGGAATTGGCGCCCGCTTGCTGCCTTCAAATTGCGCGAATACCTGTACGGACAACACCAACGCCTTCACCGAGTCGATACCCAGAAGGGCCACGGCATGCGCCGGGCTGGAAATCGTACGTCGAAGTCCGAAAAAAGTAGAGTTCACGACTTGAAGCAATTTGGACACCATCGCCATATCTTGAGAGATGATGCGAGTTGCCGCGTCGGCCGAGGCAGAGGAAGAACCCATCGCAGCCACCAGCTCCTGATAGAGATGCGGAAGGCTCGGCAGGGTGCGGATCCCGGCAATCAAGGTGCGCAGGGATTCATTGGTCAGGCGAGCCCCCAGCGCACCGGCCCGTGCGATGGTTGCCTGCAACACCTCTGCCGTAAATGGCATCGGAATGAACTGGTGTGCCACTTCCAGAGCAGACACAATCGTGGCACGGTGGGCACAGCTTGAAGAGGCGATGCGAATGACGCGAGGAGCTCGGCTTTTCACTTCCGCCAACAGTTGAAGCCCACCCATTCCCGTCAAGTGTATATCCGAGAGGATCACCTCAACCGACGACTGCGCAAGAATCGCCAAGGCGTCTTCTTCCTTCGCGACAAACTCCATTTCCCACTCGTTCGACAATGGAGCCAGCATGGACTGTAGCGACGCGAGCGTTGCTGGCTCGCCAATCACGAACAAGACCCGCTTTCTCATATGACCTCATGGTTCGAGGAACATTGCAGACCCCGTCGTTGTCTTTTCGGAACAATCGGCATCTGACTTGAGAGACCGGCAAGGCCCTGCAGATCTGATGAATTGCCGCTGTTGACGATCTGCCTCATTGACCTCCTTTTCTCTCCACGCGTATGCTGCAGCCAGCACAATCAAAGAGGGACCCATGCAATTCGACGCTGCACTGGCTGCACAAGACACATTCAGACGAGCCGAGGCGGAACTTGGCTCCGACTGGGATACCGCTGTAGAGCGTGAAGACACCTTTTCTGGCAACGCTGGGTCGACGGCACGAAAGGCTTATGAGGATCTCCTTGCCATTGGACAACGGTATCCCCTCGCCCATTCCTTTCAGGCCTTCTGCATCTTCATCACCTGGCAGCAGGTGACGGAGGAAACCATCGCGCATCATTTCCAGACCGGCCTCCGGCTCTGCGAAATCTTTCTCGCCTCTCCAGAGGGGAAACATCCAGACGACTTCGAACAGATCACCGAACTCTATGGGTCATTTCGCGATGGATTGGGACTCGATGAAGAAGATGAGATTCAAGTCGAATTTAGAAAAGATACGCCGAAGGGGGGAGACTAGCGGACGCGTATCTCGTGAAACGTGAAGCGCTCCTCGTCAAACGAGATACGAACGACGCTTCGCGGAACGATGGCTGAGAACGACAAACATCGGGCACGCATTTTTCTCCACCGCGGCCAACTCACGCAGGCCAAAGCTGCGTATGAACAGGCCATTGCAGATGATCGTCTGGCCAATGACCGCCGCGCTCTTTCCGATTCACTCGGCAATCTAGGCAACGTCTGCGCGCAATCGGGTGACCTGGATCAGGCAGAAGCCTGTTACCGAGAAGTGCTCACCATTCAGCGCACAGAACGGAACCAGCATGCCATTGCCCACACCTTGGTCAATCTCGGCAATCTTCACATCGGCGCCGACCATCCGGAAAAAGCCCGCCCTTACTACCTTGAAGCCTTGGATCTGCTGCGTGATCTCAAAGACGACCGCGCGCTCGGCATTCTTTACAATAACTTGGCGCTACAAGAAGCTCGTGAGCAGCAATGGGAGCAGGCTGTCGCGTCGTTCAAACAGGCTCTCGACTGCCATCGAATTGTCGGAAACGAAGAAGGGCTGGCGGTGACCTATAGCCAACTGGGCAAGTGTTTTCTGGACCAAGGCGACCTCACCCATGCCGAACGATGCCTGAACAATGCCTCGGAACATTACATCAAGCTCGGCAATGAGCCGGCCGAAGCGGCCGTGCTTCGGCTCCTTGCCACCCTGTACGACACCCGCCAGGATCTGATCTCAGCGCGACGCTGTCTTGAACGAGTCGTCTCTCTCGACCAGAGATACGGCTTAGCTGAACTTCCCACCGACTTGGTCCATCTTTCAAAGATGAAATTATCCAGTTAGCCTCTCCCCATGTGCCACTCGTTCTGAATCGCATTCGCCCGCTGTCCAGCATTCCTTCACTATCCACCAAAACGAAACCTGCATAATGCTCGACAGTCCAGAACGCTCTGCTATTCTTGGATCTCACTCCTGTTGCTTCAAGCTTCAGGACACAATAGCCGAGAAGATAGTGATGTGGAGTCATATGCCATTCCTTACTCGGGTCCTCACGACAGTGGTTCTTGGAGCGATCATGATCGCT
>JBDSKU010000043.1:0-8758 GCA_039916745.1 Nitrospiraceae bacterium | reverse complement strand
TGAACGCCGTTTTCTGCTCAAGCGAGAGGCCCAAGTCCCCTTCGTCATGATGGGGTATCGCGTGCCGAATTTTACGAGCGAAGACTCGTATGCCCTCGACATTCTAGACTCGATTCTCTCACATGGAAAAAGTTCACGTCTCTACCAGAGCCTCGTGTACGAACAAAAGTCGTCGTTGGCAGTCGGGGCGGAATACAGCCTGCTCCAGACCGATCCAGGGCTGTTCTATTTTTACGCCCTCGTGAGCCCGGGCCAGAAGCCTGAAATCGTCGAAGAAGCCCTTCATCGGGAGATTAAACGCCTCCAGACCGATCCACCGACAGAACTGGAGCTCCAACGGGCCAAGAACCAGGTTGAGGCCACCCATGTCTTCGAACAGGACTCCAACTTCCGGCATGCCATGCTGCTGGGGCAAGCGGAATCCGTCGGTGCCGGCTGGCGAAAGATCGATCAATTTGTGGAGCGGATCCGAGCCGTCACGGCTAAAGACATCCAACGTGTCGCCCGTCAATACTTGACGGAAGATAATCGCACCGTCGGCACGTTGATTCCGGTGCCGCCCAAACAACCAGAGGCGCCCACCACCGCCGCACAACAGGGACGCTCCTAAATAATGTCGATGATGAGACAACGGGCTACTGCGCTGTGGTGCCAGACAACCCTGATTCTAGGGATGGGATGTTGCGCCATACTCTGGGCATCGAGCGCCTCCGTAGCGGCCGAGATCGCCCCGACGAAGTTTATGACCTCGAACGGGATCACCGTGCTGGTTCTGGAACAACATTTTCTCCCCATCATTGAGATCCATGCATTGATCAAAGCCGGCTCTGCGCAGGACCCTCCCGACAAAGCAGGACTCGCAAACCTCGTCGCCAGCCTCCTGGACGAAGGAACGACGACCCGGACGTCAAAACAACAGGCAGAACAAATCGACTTTGTCGGAGGAGCGCTGGAAGCCAAGGCCGCTGAGGACTTCACCACTGCCTCCGCTCGCGTCCTCAAAAAAGACGTCGACCTTGGCTTTACCCTGCTCGCCGACATGCTGCAACATCCCGCGTTCCATAAACAGGAGTTCGAACGAATTCGCACTCAACTCCTGGGCGAGATGGCCAGCGACAACGACGACCCGGGCCATATCGCCATGAAGGCCTTCAACCAGCTGGTCTTCCATGGGCACCCCTATCGTTGGCCCGTCATTGGCACGGAAGAGACGCTCAGCAAGATCACCCTCGCCGACGTACAGAGCTTTTATGGACGGGAATATTCTCCCTCCCAAGTCATCGTAACCGTCGTTGGCGACATCACCCTTGAACAAGCTACAGCATTAGTCCAGACCCACTTAGGCTCCTGGAAAAAAGTGGCTGTGACGGCACGGAATACGAAGAAGCCCTCCCCGGTCGAACGCAGAACGGTTCAACTCATCGAGAAGGACCTCACCCAATCCACGATCGTACTTGGGCATGGGGGGCTTTCGCGCGCTCACCCGGACTTCTATTCCGTGACAGTCATGAATTACATCCTGGGAGCCGGTGGATTTTCCTCCCGCTTGATGGATTCGATTCGGGACAAGCAGGGGCTGGCCTATGGGATCATGAGCCACTTCGACGCCCGACTGATGCCCGGTTCATTTTGGGTCAACCTTCAAACTAAAACAGAGACGACCAACCAAGCCATTACCGGGGTCTTGTCTGAAATCAAATCGATGCGTGACGCGCCGGTATCAGACCAGGAGTTGGCTGAAGCCAAATCGTTCTTGGTCGGCAGCTTCCCGCTCCGGCTCGATTCCACGGCAAAACTTGCGCAGGTGCTCGCCCAAGTGGAGTTCTACGGCCTGGGATTCGAATACTTTTCGGACTACTCGAAGTGGATAGAACGGGTCACGAAGGAAGACGTGCAGCGCGTCGCCAAACAATATCTGGACCCCAAGCGCTACGCCTTAGTCGTGGTGGGGAATCTCGCCAAAGCAAAAGTCAAAAACTAGTCGACCCTGCATCGACTCCAAAGGTTAGGCATCCATGGTGACCGAATCCCTCCAGGGCAAACTCGACAGACTCCGCCAGGTGATCTCGGACATGCAGTCCGTTCTGGTCGCTTACTCCGGTGGGATCGACAGCACCATCGTTCTGAAAATCGCCCATGAGCAGCTCGGCGCATGCGCACTGGGCATCACCGCCGTCTCACCGACATTTCCCGAGATCGAACTCAATGGTGCGAGGCAGATGGCCTCAGAAATTGGGGCGCGGCATGAGCTCGTCCATACCGATCAACTCGAAATTCCAGCCTTCGTACAGAACGATGCCGCCCGCTGCTTCCATTGTAAAACAGACCTCTATCAATTGATGGACGGACTGCGTGAGCCACGTCAGAGCAAGTGGATTGTGGATGGAACGAATCTCGACGATCTCGGGGACGATCGGCCAGGCATCACCGCCGCACGCGAGTGGGGGGTGCGCAGCCCGTTAGTCGAAGCGTCCCTTTCAAAGGCGGATGTACGGGCGCTCGCCAGGATCTTGGGACTCTCGAATTGGGATAAACCGGCCGCAGCCTGCCTCTCCTCTAGAATCCCGCGCGGCATCCCCATCACGATCGATAAACTCCGCCGAGTAGAACAGGCTGAAGAGATTTTACAGACTGAGGGGTTTCGCCATGTGCGAGTACGAGAACATGGCGAGGTGGCGCGAATCGAAGTCGGCCCGGAGGAGTTCTCCAGGCTGAATCAACCGGACCTGCGAGCACGAATCAGCGACAGGCTCCGCCAGGCTGGATTCCGCTTCGTCTGTGTTGATTTGGATGGATACAGACCAGGCGGAACCAGCCTAGGCTGACCCCGCCTGATCCAAGAATTACCGCTGGTAGGATTTTGACAGGGCTTCGAGCGCCTCGTCTGCGAATTTGCGGTGGTCCGCATCGGTCAAACTGCGCTGCACCACCTTCTCCGCCACCATTAAGGCCAAGTCCGTCGTTTGAGCACGAATATCCTGAATCGCTTTACGGCGCTCATGATCGATCTCGCGCGTTGCATCACCCTTGATCCGCTCGGCTTCGGTCGTCAGCCGCTGCTCATTTTCTTCCATGAGCCGCTGCGCCCGCTCTTTCGCGGCAGCCAGAATACCTTCGGCTTCTTTCGCCGCGGTATTGAGCTTAGCCTCATACTCCTTGAGCTTCCGTTCGGCCTCTGACCGGTGACGCTCGGCTTGGTCGAGACTGTTTTTAATTTTCTTTTCTCGCTCTTCCAACACGCCCAAGATGCCCGGGAAGGCAAACTTGTAGAGCACGAAAAAGAGAATCCCGAACGACAGGACTTCCCAGAAAATCAGGGAAGAAAAAAAGTGAGATTCAAACTGCGGCATAGTTTTACCTAAATGCTACGTGCTGTGTGCTCAGTCCTGAATGCCGAGCGCATGGCTCAGCACGAGGCACTCATGGCTCAGCACTGTTATTTGCGAAGGCCCATGATGATGAACGCAATGACCAGGCCGTACAGCGCAATGGCTTCCACCAGCGCGAACCCGATCCACATATACTTTCCGACGCGGGCTTCCGCTTCCGGCTGGCGTGCCACGGCTTCGATCATCTTCCCGAAGATGTAGCCAATCCCCACGCCGGCTCCGGCAAACCCTGCCGCCGCCAACCCCATGCCCAACAATGCTGCTGCTGCTGAATCCATTGTGTCCTACTCCTCCCTTGTCTGAACTCACACGCGCTAGTGCGCGTGCTCATCGTGGCCGTGTAAGTGGAATGCGTCCCCCAAATAGACGCAGGTCAACACGGTAAAAATATAGGCTTGAATAAACGCGATACCGACTTCCAACCCGTTCATCGCGATCGTAAACGCAAAGGGCAACCACCCGATCAACAACCCGCCACTGATGGCCAAGCCGAACAGAACCCCGAGAATCACGTGGCCAGCCGTCATGTTCGCAAACAACCGAACGGCCAACGAAATGGGCCGCGCCAATTGACTGATCAACTCAATCGGAATCATCAACGGCAGCAACCAGGCCGGCGTGCCGGGCGGAACGAGAATGCCCAGGAACTTCACCCCGTGCAACAAAAATCCCATGATCAGGCTGAGCCCATAGACCAGGCAGGCAAATACGGCGGTCACGACAATCTGACTCGTCACCGTGTAGCTGCCGGGAATCAATCCGATGAGATTACAGAAGAGAATGAAGAGGAAGAGGGTGGCAATGAGGGGGAAGAATCGCATGCCCTCTTTACCCATCGTATCCATGATGATGCCGCGGATGAAATCCACCATCATCTCCGCCATGCTCTGTAATTTGCCGGGCACCAGCTTGCGTGCCGATCCCGCCATGACCATAAGCACCGCCACCAGAGAAACGACCACCCACATGATGACCACGGCTTTATTGATGGAAATATCCAATCCGCCTAGCGAAATCGGTATCCAGTTGTGAAGCTCGAACGGGTGAAGCGGACTTTCTTCCATGGCGCTTTCGTACTTTCCTATTACAAATTCGTTATGTCTTCGGCCACTGTTGCGCCGACCGATACGCATTCCTAATCCCGGCCACGACGCCCAACACTAGCCCCACGACCATTCCCCAGGGAGTGGAACCGAAGAGGTAGGTGTCAGCCACCCACCCCAACCCTCCTCCGACAATCAGCGACGCAAGCAGATCGGTTCCGATCCGGACCGCTTGGCCAAGCCCCGCGTACAATGGATCTTGTGAAGAGGGCATGTCGTACCCACGGAGAAGAGTGCCATGCAGCCCATGACGCAAGGACTCTGCCGATGGCGGGCGCGCAATTCAAGCAGAATCATCTTGAATTTGTCAAGCCGATCCTGCGCTGTGACACAGCGGGGACAGTCGGGTATAGTGGGTGGCGCGCGATTTGTAAAGCGATATATCTTCACCCATGACTCGTTTCTCCCAACCATCGTTCCTGATCGGTCCTCCGCAGCCCCTAATCCTCACGCTGGAGAACCACGGGAGGACAGCCTTCGATCTCTACCGACTGATTGCATCGCCCTCCCAGCCCTCGTTTCTGCTCGATAGCGGAAAAGGAACAGTCAGCGGCAATCATTACTCCTTCCTGGGAAGCAACCCTTTCTCGGTGCTGACCGGACGACAAGGACAGGCCCACCTTCGAATCGGCGAGGGCCTCGAATGTGCATCGAACGACCCATTCGGTAGCCTTCGCCGACTGTTCGATGGCCTCCAGATCGCACCTCCTCAAGGGCTGCCCTCATTTTGGGGCGGAGCCGTCGGCTATTTTAGCTACGACCTGGTACGCGACTTTGAAACGCTTCCCTCCCTGGCCAAAAACGATCTGCCGATCCCCTACCTACAGTTCGGTCTGTACGACCTCGTCACGGCAGTAGATCATCAGACTGCCCGTCTGCACATTATCTTCTGTCCGCCCATGGAACGGTTTTTAGGAGAATCCCGAGAGACGCTTTATCGCGAGGGTTTAGACAGGCTGACCGAATGGGAAGTCAGGTTGGGTGGACAACCCGCTCCTCTTGCAAATCTCCCCGCACTCGATCAGATGGCCTTTCATCCGGACCAAACCAGGGACGACTACCTCGATCGAGTTCGACGCTGCCAAGAATATATTTCATCGGGAGATATTTACCAGGCCAACCTGTCTCATCGATTTACCCTGCAACCTCCCAGCACCTACAACGATGGCACCGACCGACAGGCCTACGAGCAGGAACTCTATCGACGTCTGCAAGCCGTCAACCCCTCGCCGTTCTCAGGGCTCCTGCACTTCGATGACGTCACCTTGATCAGCTCCTCGCCCGAACGGCTGGTCCGTCTCCACAACCGACAGGCGGACACGCGTCCGATTGCCGGAACCAGACCGCGTGGCCACGACGATCGTGACGATCAACGACTCATCAGCGAATTACTCGCGAATGAAAAAGAGCGGGCGGAACATCTCATGCTCGTCGATCTTGAGCGAAACGATTTAGGGCGCGTCTGCCAATTCGGCAGCGTACAGGTCGATGAATTCATGGCGATTGAGCAGTACTCCCACGTCAGCCACATCGTGTCCAACGTCAGCGGCACCTTGCGGCCTGACGCCACACCCTTCGATCTCATTCAAGCGCTGTTCCCTGGCGGTACGATCACGGGTGTGCCGAAAATCCGCTGCATGGAGATTATCGAGGAACTGGAGCCGGTACGCCGCGGCCCCTATACCGGTTCCTTCGGGTACATCGGCTGGAATGGCGATCTCGATCTGAACATCGTGATTCGAACTTTGGTATGGTGTGCGGGAAAGGGATACTTGCAGGTCGGTGCCGGGATTGTCGCCGATTCCGATCCGGCCAAAGAATACGAGGAAACGATTCAGAAGGCTCAGGCCTTTTTCAAAGCATTGCAACGGACCTAACCATGTGGATTTACCTGAACGATCGGTTCGTGACAGAACAGGAGGCCGTCGTCTCCGTCTTCGACCATGGCTTCCTCTACGGCGATGGCGTCTATGAAACGATTCGCTCCTACGGGAGCCGGATCTTCATGCGGGGCCAACACCTGGCCCGGCTTCGCCGCTCAGCAGACGCGATCGGCCTGACGATTCCGATACCTGAGCACAAGTGGCCAGCACTCCTCCATGAAGCCATGACCAGGAATGATGTTGGGCATGAACGCACCGATGCGTACCTTCGCATCACCATCTCACGAGGACCCGGCGACATCGGCTTAGATCCGGCCCTTTGCCCAACCCCTACCGTAGTCATCATGACAAAACCGCTTCACCCTCCCCAGGCAGAACAATACCGAGCCGGCGTGAGCCTGATCGTTGCCCAAACGAGGCGAAATTTGCCCAGCGCGCTTTCGCCCCAGATCAAAGCCACAAACTTTCTGAACAATATTTTGGCCAAGCGGGAAGCCATCGCGGCCGGTGTCTTCGACAGTATTTTGCTCAATTGGGAGTCGCATCTGACGGAATGCACCGTCAGCAATCTCTTTTTCGTCCGGGCAGGTCGGCTCTGCACTCCGGCACTCGACTGTGGCCTACTAGACGGCATTACGCGCGACATGTTGCTCAGCCTCGCACGAGAAGCGCAGATGCCCATCGACGAGGGACATTTTGGAGTCGAGGCGCTCACCCAGGCAGACGAGTGTTTTCTCACCAACACAACCATGGAGGTAATGCCGGTCACCATGGTGGACAGGCATCCGATCGGGGCTGGAACCCCAGGACCTCTCACTCAACAACTCCACAGACAATTTATGGCCACCCGAGCGCGTTTTTTAGAACCTTAGCCATTCGCTCCTCACACAGACCCCATTGTTTTCCTACATTATTTGCGCTTCGCCTCCAGGCACAAGATCTGCATTTTCTTGACAGCCAGGAGCAGGCTGATATCGTTGCACCCATGCACAACACATTTTCTCGACTCATGACATCTCTCGGACGCCACGCGGCTATTGGCCTCACCACGACGGCCATCGCGGGAATCGGCTCGCTAGCCTTCTCCGTGTCATCAACCACAGCAGAAATTTATCAGTACGTCGGACGCGACGGCTCGATCTCGCTCACCAATGTCCCATCCGATGCTCGCTACCGGAAAATCGAGATCGAATCCAAATCCAACCACTTCCACGACATCTTGTCCGAACGAGAGCTCGAACCAGTTATCCGTCGCTACTCCTCACAACATCAACTCCATCCCGCGTTGATCCGAGCCGTCATCAAAGCCGAGTCGAATTTTGATCCACGGGCCGTGTCTCGTGCCGGGGCCATCGGCCTCATGCAACTGATGCCCCAGACTGCCCTGCGCCTGGATGTACGGGATATGTATGACCCTGATGATAATGTGGGCGGAGGGACGAAATACTTACGCCAACTGCTCGACCGCTTTCACGGGAACTTGCCGCTGGCCCTGGCCGCCTACAATGCAGGAGAACATGCCGTCGAACACTACCAGGCACTTCCCCCGTATGATGAAACCAGACGATATGTCAGGAAGGTACTCGGGTACTACCGCACATTTCTTGTGCGTGATGGTGTGATCCTGGAACGTCCGGTCAGCCGATACGCCCCCGCAGAGACAATAGCAGCCCCCGCGACTTCTTCTGAAGAGTCTTCCCGCTGACCACTTCCCCGTTGGAGAGGCGACTGTGTTGCTGCCAACCAGCCCGCTTGGCCTCCGGACAATCTGACCGGTAATGGGCCCCCACGCTGTTCTCGCGCCACAGCGCCGCTTCTGCGACGCATTGCGCCACCTGCACCATGTTCTTCACTTCTAACGCAGCTCGGCTGGCAAACGGCTGAGCCACAAGTTGAGCCCACCGCGACAATTGTGCGCAGGCCCGGATGAGTGACTCGCCAGAGCGAATAACACCGACCTGCCCCCACATCGTTCGCCGCAATGAGCTTCGCAGCTTTTCTGCATCCTCCAATATGCCAAATTGGCCCGCTCGGATCACGGCCTCCTGAGACGACAGCTTAGGGATCTCCTGTCGGTCGGCAAAAGCCACGGCTGCCGATGCCGCGCGTGCCCCGAACACCAATCCTTCGAGCAAGGAATTACTCGCAAGTCGATTCGCTCCATGCACACCGCTACAAGCCACCTCCCCGGCGGCGAAGAGCCCCGGAACGGTGGTTGCCCCGTTCAGATCGGTCCATACTCCGCCCATCATATAGTGGGCGCTAGGAGATACCGGGATCCATTCCTCCGTGATATCGATATCGTACCGCAGGCAGGTCGCATAGATCGTCGGGAAACGCCGCTTCACGAACTCTGCACCCAAATGGGTGACATCAAGGTAGA
>JBDSKU010000042.1:0-2605 GCA_039916745.1 Nitrospiraceae bacterium | reverse complement strand
CATACCACGCGGATCAGTTGGCTCACGGTTGAGTGAGTCCTGATCGCAGGCTCCAGGACGAAAACCAGCAAGGATATCGAAATGATGTACGCCCCTACTTCGGCGAGAATGAGGTTCAGGCTTGCCTGGAAGCCGCGCGACACTCCCGATACGAAGAGCAGAGAATTCGTCGGTCCCGGAATGGCCAGCACGCCGAGGACTTCAAGCGCAAAGATGGCTTGGTTTGTGTCGATGGCAATCATGAGCAGGTACGTATCTGAGAGCAGGCCTTGGAGTCAAGACGGCACAGACGCATCGTTGGGCGGATATACGGTATAGTCAACATTGCGACGAACGGATTTGTTCCTTGCCCCCTGGGCATCAACCGGCCAAGCCTGCTCACGCGGCTACTCCAAACAGGGCCCCGACTCCAGCAGTCAACGCCATGGCCAAGGCGCCCCAAAAGGTCACACGCACAGCAGCTGTCATGACGGACGCGCCGCCGGCGCGTGCAGAGAGGGAGCCTAAGAGCGCGAGGAACAAGAGCGAGCTGCCGGAAACTGCCCACATGAGGATGGTGACCGGCACCAACAGAACAATCAGGAGAGGCAGGGCTGCGCCAACTGAAAACGTGACGGCGGATGCCACTGCGGCTTGAACCGGTCGTGCGGTCACTCTATCGGATATGCCCAGCTCGTCACGTGCATGTGCGCCTAGTGCATCATGCTCCATCAATTGGGTTGCGACGTTGGAGGCGAGTCCGGCATCAAGTCCACGCCCAACGTAAATCGCGGTCATTTCCTTCTGCTCTTGCTTGGGGTGATCCGCCAGCTCTTGCCGCTCCCGGTCCAGATCGGCGCGTTCGGTGTCCGATTGCGAACTCACCGACACATACTCGCCTGCCGCCATCGACATCGCACCAGCCACGAGGCCAGCGGCGCCCGCAATCACAATACTCTTCGAATTTCCGCCCGCTGCGGCCACGCCTAAGACGAGGCTCGCGGTAGACACGATACCGTCATTTGCGCCAAGAACAGCCGCACGGAGCCATCCGATGCGATGCGTCCTGTGTCGTTCATTGTCTGGCATAGCGGCCTATCCCTGTAGACTCCCAAGGCAGCCTCTGCAATCTGCTGTGCTGCAGTGTACTGCAGGGCCAGAGACGAATCCATAACTCAGGAGGCAGGATGGGCGCGAGGTGTGAGGCGATTCTGGCGATCTATCGGTCCGTAATCACATGAACCAATGAGCCAAATAACCGAAGAGACGAGAGGAGCCAGTTCGCGGCCACGTGCCGGGAAACGTTCCACCACCGATCCGATTCGACCGTTCGACATGGACTCAACCTCAACGGGCAAGTGAGCAGTATTGATCAGACGAGATCCTCCAGATTGAGCCACTATGTACTCAAGAATTCATCCATATCTAATGGGAGGTGTATTGTGAAACAGGTATCTCTGGCGCTGACTGTCATTCTAGCGGGTCTTGCCATTACCGTCGTGTCTTGTGATGCTGATAAGCCATATGCGCCCGCGGCAAAGACCGGCACGGCTGCGACTGCCCCCATGTCTGACGGGGCTCTTCTGTCTGCGGTCGGGTCGCCCGGTCAAGCGGACAATGACGAAGGGGTGAGCCAATACAAGCAGGGCCACATGGATGTCGCGACCGATCGGTTTCAGAAAGCGCTCAAGGCCGATCCGAAGTCGGCGGAAGCCCAGTATAATTTGGGCCTCAGCTTCGACAAGATGGGAAAGCACGATGAGGCGACTGCCGCCTTCAAGCAGGCCGTAGCGCTGGCTCCTACGAATCCGGCTATCAAGGATTCTCCGATTCTCAAAAAACACCTCGGTGCATAGAGCGGTCGAGTAGGGTGTTGATAGGGAGAAGGACTCGCAGACGCCAACTCGGCGATATCGAGTAGAGACCTGAGAGACAGGCAAGAGGGCATGCCTGTCTCGTTGTCCTTGCAACGATTTCAACCGAAGCAGGAGGCACCTCATGGCCGAAAAATCATGTGCGAACCCGCGCTGCACCTGTCAGGCAGAGCCGGGCAAGGAGTTTTGTTCGTCGAATTGCCGAGAGCAAAAATCCGGCGTTCCCTGTTCCTGTCCTCACAAGGGATGCGGAGTAAAGCCTCAATAAATCGAGCCCTCACAGGGCCTACAACATTTCAGAGAGGATGAGGTGAGTATGTCGTGGCTATTATACAAATGCGGCAGGGGGCCTCATGCACTGTCTACCGAAAGAATGCCCGGGAAGGTGCCTCGACTTATGGCTATTGGACTGTTGAGCCTTCTTCTGGCAGTGGCTGTTTCCGCTGTTGGATTTCCTCCAGTCAGGGCGGTGAGCGGTAGTGAGCCAGCCTCTGGCAGCTCTCCTCAGAAGCCCTTGGAGTCTGGTCCACCTTCCATTCCTCCCTCTCAGATAGATCCGGGTATCCAACACGTTCCAGAGAAACAGGGGGATCCCCGCGCCGCGGTGAAGCCACCCAACCTCGATCCGGGCATCTCGACGAATCCTGACGTGGCGCCTCCTGCAGCGAAGGGCAGCAATCCACCCGGAAGTACACCGCGGGAAAATCCGGATGTCCGGTAAGGTATGGAGTGGGCCCACAAGGGAGGCACTG
>JBDSKU010000041.1:0-7967 GCA_039916745.1 Nitrospiraceae bacterium | reverse complement strand
CGGACCACGCTATAGCCTTCAATTCCACGGTCGATCTTTCCTCGCCGACGAATTCCGGCGGTATCGGTGAAGAGATAATTCCGTCCTTGGTGGAGGGCGATGGAGTCGATCGAATCTCTGGTGGTCCCTGGCACATCGCTGACGACCACTCGGTCTTCCCCGAGCACGGCGTTTACCAGCGTGGATTTTCCGACATTCGGTCGCCCCACGACGGCAATGCGGGGCATCGTCGTTTTCTCAGGGTTTTCATCAGGGACCGGGAGGAGCGGATAGAGCGCGTCCAGGAGATCGGACACGCCGATGCCATGCTCTGCAGAGATAGGATAGAGCGTATCCGTGCCCAATTGATAGAAGTCCGCCACGAGGGGTTCGACCTTGGGCGTATCGATCTTATTAATCACGATAAACAAGGGCTTCGTTGTGCCGCGTAAGAGACGGACTACTGCGAGATCCGGGGTCGTGAGCCCGGTTCGGCCGTCCATCAGCAGAATCAAAATATCCGCTTCCGCAATGGCGAGTTCCGATTGACGCTTGATGAGGATCAACATGCTTTCCGAGGCGGTCGGGTCCAGGCCCCCCGTATCGACCAGGCGGTAGGGCCGGTTCCGATAGGTGCCGTCGGCGTAGTTGCGATCTCGAGTGACACCGGGGACGTCGTCTACAATTGCCGTTCGTTTGCCGAGCATGCGATTAAAGAGCGTCGACTTGCCGACGTTGGGGCGACCGATAATGGCCACGATAGGCGGGTGAGCCGCTGTGGCTTGTCGTACCGGTGCCGTTTCCTCAGCTGCGGTCTCTTCGGGGATATTTTTGGGTTTTTTAGTGCGAGGCATAGAAATTTCTGTACCGACCGTAACATAAGAATTTTGGCAAACACAACCATCGTCGGGTACACTCCAGCGAAATGACATCATTTCAATTGAATTGGGACGAGATTGATGACGTGCTGCTCGACATGGACGGCACGTTGCTGGATCGGCATTTCGACAACTTCTTTTTCGAAGAAGAGTTGCCGCGCCGGTATGCCGTATTACATGGGCTGTCCTGTGAGGGGTCCCGCGAGCGATTAATGGCCATGTATCGGTCGGTCGAAGGGGAGCTGGCCTGGACCGATTTAGACTATTGGACCGAACGAGTGGGCATCGATGTGGTGGCTATGCACAAGGAGCTGGACCACATGATCGGGTTCTTGCCGAGCACAGAATCGTTCCTTCGGGAACTCAAGACCCTGGGGCGGCGGGTGACAATCCTCACCAACGCGCATCAATCGGGCGTGGAGGTGAAAATCGCCAAGACCGGCCTCGATCGGCATGTGGGGCGTATCGTGACGGCCTCCGAGGTGGGATATTTGAAAATGCGGCCTGCGTACTGGCCGACCTGTCAGCGGTTGGTGGGATTCAATCCCGCACGTGCGCTGTTTATCGACGATGATGAGGGCTGTCTGGCGGCCGCCCAGCAGTTCGGCATCGCGCATCTCGTCCACAGCGCGAAGTCCAGTTCGCAGCTGCCGCCGGCATTTTCTGCATCGTTTCGATCGGTTGAGAGTTTGTCGATCTTGATGAAGGGGCCTCTCCCGCCGCATCCTTCACAAAAGTTATAACGGCGCAGGCCTTGCCGATCCTCGGTACATTTCTCCGCCCAATCGCGGGACCTGTTGCATGTGAAATCGGTCCAGCTTGGTGATTGCGAGTTCCGCCTGCCCGATGAGCTGATCAATCTTCCGGTTCAGGTTGCAGCCACACCCGATGACTCGTTGCAGCGGATTCACGCGGTCTTGCCAGGCCGCAATCTTGGCATCGTCGCTCCTGCCATGCTCTAGAAACAGAAATACTCCGTCATGTTTGAGGACTCGACGCACTTCCCGGAGTGCCTTCACCGGATCGGGAATCGTGCAGAGCGTCCAGGTACTGACCACGCAGTCGAAGGTTCGATCGTCGAAGGGGAGCGTTTCCGCGCTGACGTGCTTGACCTGAACGGGAAATCCAACAGATGCACTCCGTTGTGCCACGCGGCTTGGTAGGAGGGGCGCCGGGTCTACGGCATACAAGCACGACACTTCTTCCGTGTAGTGGGGCAGGTTGAGCCCGGTGCCCAGTCCGATTTCCAAAACTTCCCCGCGCGCACCTTGTAACAGCAACTTTCGGAGTTGCTGGAATTCGTCGCCGCCCATGACCCAGTCCATTAGGCGGGGGAAGATCTGTGTAGCGTAGAGTCCCATGAGGTCCTTATTTGGATGGTCCTTCGCGGAGTTGTGACGTACGAACTCCGGGCGCCATTGTACTAGAAGACCACTTCCTCGGTGTGCGAAGACTCGTCCATGTTCCGTGCCTTGCCCCACGTCGATTCTTGTTGCTCCCGCAGGTCTATGTTAGAGTCCTTCCTCTTTTTCTATACAGTTGCGGATTATCACGGTATGAGCAAGACCTACGATCATCAGTCCCTTGAAGGGAAGTGGCAGGCCTATTGGGAGGAGCACCGGACCTTCCGCGTAGCTGACGACCGGACCAAGCGGAAATTTTACTGCCTCGACATGTTTCCCTATCCCTCCGGGTCTGGCCTCCATGTCGGCCACCTCGAAGGTTATACGGCGACGGATATTGTGTCCCGCTACAAGCGGATGCGGGGCTTCAATGTGCTGCATCCGATGGGGTGGGATGCATTCGGGCTTCCTGCCGAGCAGTATGCGGTGAAGACTGGTATTCACCCGGTCGTCACGACAGCCCAGAACATCGCCACGTTTAAACGCCAGATGAAACGGGTGGGTCTGTCCTACGACTGGGAACGTGAGCTCAGCACAATCGATCCTGAGTATTATCGCTGGACGCAGTGGATCTTCCTGAAACTGTTCGAGCGAGGGTTAGCTTACGTGGCAGAGGTGCCGGTGAACTGGTGTCCCGCGCTGGGGACGGTGCTCGCCAATGAAGAAATTATCGATGGAAAGAGCGAGGTTGGCGGGTTCGATGTGATCCGCAAACCGATGCGCCAATGGGTGTTGAAGATTACAGCTTATGCCGACCGACTCCTCGAAGATTTGAAACTGGTTGAGTGGCCGGCCAGTACCTTGGAGATGCAAAAGAATTGGATCGGCCGATCGGTTGGCGCGGAAGTCGAGTTCGATATGGCCGGCCTTCCAGGCAGGGTTCGAATCTTTACGACGAGGCCGGATACCCTGTTCGGCGCGACTTATATGGTGCTATCTCCCGAACATCCGTTGGTGGAAGTCGTCACGACAGCCGATCGCCGTGCGGCAGTCACGGTCTATCGCGAAGCGTCGGCCAGAAAAAGCGATCTTCAACGGCAGGAACTTGAAAAGGACAAAACCGGGGTCTTCACCGGCGGCTATGCGGTCAACCCGGTGAACCAGGAGCGACTGCCTATTTGGATTGCCGACTACGTGTTGATGGGCTATGGGACCGGGGCCATTATGGCTGTGCCGGCGCATGACGAGCGCGACTGGGCTTTTGCGAAGACCTATGCATTGCCGATCCGCGAAGTGATTGCGGGCGGTCAGGTTGAACAAGAGGCCTTTGTCACGACCGATAAGGGAACCGTCGTCAATTCCACAACGCCAGACGGAAGCTTTACGATCGACGGGTTGACGCCGAGTGACGCGATTCCGAAAATCACGGCCTGGATAGAGTCTCACGGCAAAGGCCGCAAGGCCGTGAACTACAAGTTGCGGGACTGGCTGTTTGCCCGTCAGCGGTATTGGGGCGAGCCTTTTCCGATTGTGTGGGTGGATGGCCAAGCCCTTCCACTCCCGGAAGAGCAGCTGCCACTGTTGTTGCCGGAGACGAACAACTTCAAGCCATCCGGGGGCGGCGAAAGTCCTCTCGCAAATCTCACCGACTGGCTGACGACGACCGATCCGATCAGTGGGGCACCGGCACGCCGTGAAACCAACACGATGCCGCAATGGGCCGGCTCCTGTTGGTATTATCTGCGATTCATTGACCCGAAGAATCAGGGCCAGCTCGTCGATCCTGAAAAAGAGCGCTATTGGATGCCGGTGGATCTCTACATCGGCGGCAGCGAACATGCCGTGTTGCATTTGCTCTATGCGCGTTTTTGGCACAAGGTATTGTACGACATCGGCGTGGTCAGTACTCTGGAGCCGTTCAAGAAACTCGTGCATCAGGGAATGGTGCTGGGAGAAGATAACCTGAAGATGTCGAAGTCCCGTGGCAACGTCGTTAATCCTGACGAGATCATGGACCAGTTCGGGGCCGATGCGGTGCGGCTTTATGAAATGTTCATGGGCCCGTTGGAGGCGGTGAAGCCCTGGAGCACCAGGGGTGTGGAAGGGGTGACGCGGTTTCTCGAACGGGCCTGGCGGCTGATGGTGAATGAAGAGGGTCATCTATCGAACACCGTGGTGGAGACCGTTCCGACGCTCGAGCACCAGCGATTGCTTCACCAGACGATGAAGAAAGTCACCGAAGATATTGACGCGTTGCGGTTCAATACGGCGATCTCTCAGATGATGGTGTTTACAAATGAGATGACGAAAGCCGAGCAGCGTCCTCGGGCCTTACTTGAACCCTTCGTCCTGATCCTGGCACCGTTCGCCCCCCATCTGGCGGAAGAATTGTGGGAAGTGCTGGGGCACAAGCCGAGCGTGTCTCAGCAGCCGTGGCCGATCTTTGATCCAGCCATGACCATCAGCGATCGGTTGACCATTCCGATCCAGGTGAATGGGAAACTGCGGAGCAAGATTGAGGTGCCAGCGGAAATCTCCTCAAGCGAAGTTAAACAATTGGCGAAGGAACAGATTAAGGATTGGCTTCAAGGAAATGAACCGGTAAAAGTTATCTACGTCGAGAAGAAACTGGTGAACTTCGTTGTTACTGGCCAACCAGCGCCATTTAAGTCTGACCTCGATATTAAACATATAAAAGGGTCAGAGTAGCTAACAGAAATTAGGATTAATGGGGAAGACAGTCTCACAATTGGCACTCATGAGTCTGCTTGCCGTGATGCTGTTTGCCGGCTGTGGTTATCAGTTCCGTGTCGAGGGAGCAGGGCCGACGATCGGAGGGGCGGCAGCGACGGCCTCTCCCACGTCACCTCCGCCGCGGTTGGTGGTCCGGACCTTGGAGAATAAGAGTTTCGAGCCCAATCTGGAGGCCCGCTATACCAACTATCTGCGCCATGAGTTTTCGTCTGGCAGCGGAGCGCAGATCGTTCCAGATACTGAGGCTGCCGATCTTGTGCTGTCCGGGCAAATTCTCTCAGTCAGTCTTCCGACGCTGAGTTTCAGCCAGACGACCACACTCGAGAGTCGCGCAGAGGTGGTGGTGATGATCAAAGTGGAGGAGAGCCGGACGAAACGTGTGGTATGGGCACAAACGGCGAAGGGTTCCTCGGAGTTCTACGTGACACCCGATCTGCAATTTAACCGCGTTTTACAAAACCGGGCTTTAGAGCAAGCCGGCCGTTTTATCGCCGAGGACTTGGCGTCTCGCTTTTTGCTCCAATTGGAATCGGGGCAGCTGGCAAAGCCGATTGTGCGCCCGGCATCGACTGGCGCGGACACAAGCAGTAAATAGATCGCATCGCAACTATGGCTTCAGCTATTTCTCATGTGCAACTCAAGGCGCAGCTTGCGCAGGGAACGGTGGCATCGCTGTACGTAGTCGTCGGCGAGGAAGACTTACTTCGCGATGTCGCCTTGGGAGTGCTGAAGGCCGCGTTATTGGGCGAGGGCGAAAGCGACTTCAATTGCGATCTGTTTTATGGCGACGACGTGAGCGGACCCGAGATTGTCACCTGCGCGTCGGAAGTGGCTGTATTCGCGCCTCGGCGCCTGGTGGTGGTGAAAGCGGCCGATAAACTTCCGGCCAGGGAGTGCGACGCGATCCTGCCCTATTTGAAGGAGCCGAATGATTCCACGACGGTGATCTTTGTTGCCTCAAAGCTTGATGGGCGACTGAAGTTCACACAGGCCTTAGCGCAGGCTGCGGTGACGATTGATTGCTCCCCGCTCAGAGAGGCGCATTGGCTTCCCTGGCTCAAGCAGGATGCAGAACGGGTGGGGATTCAGCTCAACGAGGAGGCCGTCGACTTGCTGAAAGAGGCCTGTGGCGGTTTGCTCTATTCTGTTCGGCGTGAATTGGAAAAACTGGCGGCCTATGTCTCGCCAGGCCTGGCTGTCACCGCTGGCGATGTGGCGACGTTGCGTGGCACGGAGCCTGGTGCCTCGGTCTTTGATCTTACGTTGGCAATCGGTGCGAGAAACCGTGGGCGGGTATTGGCTATCTTGGCCAGGAATTTGGAAGCAGGAGAGGCTCCACTGAGAATTCTTGGCTCACTGGCCTGGCAATATCGGAGACTATGGAAGGTGAAGGAAGTGGTACGGCAGGGAGGCCGCGAGGGGGAAGCCGCTCGAACGTTGCGGATGGACCCCTCCAAGGTGCGAGTATTTCTCGGGCAGTTTCCCGACGCCCATTTGCAGGAGGCGCTAGGGTTGCTCTTGGATGCCGATGCCAAGCTGAAGGGTGGAAGTAGTGGCCGTCCTGTCCGAGTTCTTGAGGGGCTGTTGTTGCGGTTGTGTGATCGGGCGCAGGCACATACACGTCCAGCCTCACCGACTCGTGGCGCCGAAGTGCCGCAACCGGTGAGGGCCAGAACCATTTCGAACGTGCGAACGATTACGAGCGTGAAGCGGACAAGGAGTTGACGTGGAGCGTGAGGCGAGCAATCCGGCGCGAGGCCGTGTTGGGTTTCATCACACCCTTCGTCACAGCCTTGCCAAGTGCTGACGTGGCGAGGCGGAGGGACGACGTGGCATCCTCAACCTTCTTCTCAGCCACGGCTGCTTGGACCTTCTTGACCAGGGTCTTGAGCGCGCCCAGCGTCGCACGGTTACGGTCGTGTCGCTTCACGGCTTGGCGGGCTCGGCGAATCGTCGATTTATGTACAACCGGCATAGTAGACTCCTCTGGTAGAAAAGAAGCGCATTTGTACCATACGGCTCAGTGAAGCGTCAAGGTAAGCCATTTTCAAAAGGATATGCCTGTGTCAACCATCATTGCCCGTGACCGTCTCATCTTCGCGCTCGACGTGCCTTCAAGCGACGCGGCCGAGCGCCTACTCGATCGAGTAGAGGATCAGGTTGTGTTCGTGAAAGTTGGACTCGAGCTCTACACCGCCTCTGGACCCCAGATGGTTCAACGCCTGATTGCACGAGGCAAGCGGGTGTTCCTCGATCTCAAGTTCCTCGATATTGAGGAAACGGTGCGTCGCGCGACCGCGTTGGTCGCATCGATGGGTGTGGAGTTTTTGACGGTTAATGCGAACCGGAAAGCGTTGACCGCAGCCGTCCAGGGCCGTGGAGATTCCTCGCTGAAATTGTTAGCGGTGACCGTATTGACCAATTTCGACAGCCACGACCTCCGCGAGATGGGCATTCAGCGGAGCGTGCAGGAGTTGGTCGCCGCGCGTGCACTGTTGGCGTCGGAAGTGGGCTGTGACGGAGTCGTGGCGTCAGGCGAAGAACCGGCGATTCTTCGTCCCAAGGTCGGTCCACGGTTTCTGATCGTCACGCCCGGTGTGCGCCCGGCCGGCAAGGGCGTCGATGACCACGCGCGGGCGACTACGCCGACCCAGGCGATTTCGGCAGGGGCGGACTATTTAGTGATCGGTCGACCCATCAGAGATGCCTCGGATCCCGCCGCCGCTGCCGCCGCAATTCTTGCCGAAATGCAGACAGCCTTCGATACACGAGGCTGAACAGGTCAACCGTGAGTTGCGGGTCTCCTGCTCCCTTTGCTAGAATCCCCTCTGTCTTCTCCGTATGGTGGGTGTAGCTCAGTTGGTTAGAGCGCCGGATTGTGGATCCGGAGGTCGCGGGTTCGAAACCCGTCACTCACCCCATACCCCTACCCTTGACCGACCAATTCCGCACAATCATGACATTGATCCGTTGACGCTAGGGCGCGTTCCCGCGTTCTGAGAAACTCCTGACT
>JBDSKU010000040.1:0-9597 GCA_039916745.1 Nitrospiraceae bacterium | reverse complement strand
TCGGCCGGACCGACTGAGCCCATTGCCGATTCCAATCCTGATCCGGCATCGATTGCACCAGCACCTCGGCATCGGCCTGGCCAAACTGTTGCAAGACCGCTCGCAGCGCCGCCATATGATCGGCGCTCCACTGGTCGCTCAGCCAATAGAGATGCATCGTAGGGCCATCTTGCCAAGCCCCCTGCACGAAGGGATCTGACAGCGCGCCCAGGAGTTCTCCCGCGTCGATATCGGCGTGAATCGTAACGTCAATCCAGTCCTGTGCCATTGAATCCTATCCCGTTATTGACGGAGGCAGGCCCATCCAGTAAGGTCGAAGCGACCATGCAACAAATTCAGGACCCCCCACACACACCAGGACGAGAGCAGACGTTACAGCGGCTGCTTCGACGAACCGACCGGTTGCTCCAGACAGGTCTTCGCACCAGTGCCGCCTTTACCCGCTGGCGTGTTGCCCTGTTCGTCACGGCGCTGCTCTGCACAATTACACTCTACAGACTCGGGTGGTACCAGGCCGGCAATGGTTCACTCGCCGGGTTCCTCATCCTGTTTCTGATCGTCGCGAGCTATCATACCAGGCTGGAACAGCGGATTCATCGGCTGCGGGAATGGCAACAGATCAAGCGGACGCATGTGGCTCGCCTCCGCCTCGATTGGGACAGACTCCCTGCACAGGCCTTCGCCGGGCCGGCCCATCATCTCTACGCGAACGATCTCGATCTCGTCGGCCCCCATTCGTTGTTTCAACTGCTCAACACCACCGTCTCCTCGCACGGCCGCGAGCGATTGGCAGCCTGGCTTCTCTCACAACCGCCTGGCGCCAACGCGTGGGCGCAACGCCAAGCCTTGGTCCGCGAGCTCACGGCACGGCCATTATTTCGAGACCGGTTGGCACTTGAAGCCCGCATGCTCGGTGAGCAGGAGATCGATGGCCATCGCCTGGCTGCCGTACTGCAACATCGCCTGGAAATTCCCCGGCTGCACCTCATCCTGCCAATCCAGGCCATCCTCGCTGCAACCACTGCAGGGCTCGGACTCGCCTCGCTGCTGAATCTGCTGCCAGGGTACTGGATGTTCTCTTTCGGCCTCTACGCCCTATTCTATTTTTTCACGGACCAGGGAGAGGAATTGCTCGAACATGCGGTCGGCCTCCACCATGAAGTGGAAAAGCTCGGGACGGTATTCGGGCACGTCGACCGCCATGCGAGACGACCTCGCTCCATCCTCTCGCGCACCTGGGCCCCGCTCGCGAACAACGCCACGTCGCCCCTTCATCTGATCCGGCAAGCCGCACAGGTCCTCCATGCCATCAGCATCAAAGCCCATCCGGTCGTCCACCTTGCCGTGAATGCCCTCTGCCCCTGGGACCTCTGGTTCGCCAGGAGATTGGGCCAGATCCAGGATCAGATCCGCGATCATCTCCCTCTCTGGCTGGATCGACTGGCGGAAATTGAAGCGGCTGCGGCATTGGCCACCTTCGCCTACCTGCATCCCAGCTATATCTGGCCATCATCGCTTCAAACCGACAACCAACAGAACGGGGCAGCCCCGCGCTGCTCCGCTCGCAATCTCGGGCATCCGCTGATTCCCAATGCGGCGCGCGTGGCCAACGACTTCTCCCTTCAGGGTCTCGGACAGGTGCTGCTCGTGACCGGATCCAACATGTCTGGGAAAAGCACCTTCCTCCGGACGGTGGGAATCAATATCTGTCTTGCACAAGCCGGCGCACCGGTCTGCGCCAGTCATTTCGAATGGACCTGGGTGCGCGTGGTCTGCTGTATCCGGGTGGACGACTCGCTCGACGAGGGGCTGTCATTTTTCTATGCGGAAGTGAAACGGCTGAAGACGTTGCTCGACGCGACGATGGATCGATCCCGTGCCCCGGTGCTCTTTTTGATCGACGAAATTTTCAAGGGCACCAACAATCGCGAGCGATTGATCGGAAGCCGTTCCTTCATTACCGGCCTCTCGCAAGGCCATGGGTTCGGCATGGTCACGACTCACGATCTCGAATTGACCGATCTCGACAAAACGGTGCCGGGATTACGCAACGCCCACTTTCAGGAAACGGTGGCAGCCGGCGCACTCCAATTCGACTATCAGCTCCGTTCAGGTCCCTGCCCCACCACCAACGCCTTGCGGATCATGGAGCTGGAAGGCCTGCCCGTCCCTCACCAGACGCAAACTTCTCACTCGTAGTTTTCTTTGACCTTTGTTCTCGGTTGCTCCATATTTACGGCAACATCCACGATGTGACGTTCTCACGCACCGCATGACTCAAGACGAAACGCATCCCCTCCGCGGCCTCCTCATCGCGCAATTCTGCGGCGCGTTCAACGACAACGCCTGGAAGCTGATGGTCGCCTTGCTGGCGATCCGGCAGGCGACCGCCCAGATGGCTCCCGGCCCCGAACTGGAGACTGCGGCACAGACTCAAACTGCGCTCACCTTTATCATCTTCACCCTGCCCCTCGTGCTGCTGTCATTGGTCGGCGGCACCTTGGCCGATCGCCTGAGCAAACGCACCGTCATCATCGCGATCAAAATCGTCGAGGTCCTCCTCATGAGCGCCGGCACTGCTGCGCTCTGGCTAAACCCTGGCGGCGGGATCTTACCCTTGATCGTCTTGTGTGGAATGGGCGTACATAGCGCACTCTTCAGCCCGTCGAAATACGGCGTCCTCCCCGAATTGATTCCGCATGAACGGCTCGCGGCCGGCAACGGCCTCCTGGAGATGTGGACCTTTGCCGCCATCTTGATGGGCACGGCAGCCGGAGGGTTTCTCATACAAGCAGCCGGCGATCGACTCTGGCTCGCGCCACTCGCGTTGGCCGTCCTGTCGCTCATCGGCCTGGTCGCAGCCTTTGCTATTCCCCACGTCTCCCCTGCACGTGCAACCGGCGGCGTCGGCTCAACGATCCGCGGCGCCTTGGCTGCTATCCAATCTGAGCGGATGCTGCGGCTGGCCATCCCGGGGGAGATCTTCTTCTGGACGATCGCGAGCCTCTTCGCCCAGAACGTGCTCGTCTATGCCAAGGCCGTCCTCCATCTCTCCGATGCCCTCTCAGGGCTCCCGCTCACAGTCTTGTCCGTCGGTATCGGGCTCGGCGCCATGCTGGTCGGGCGGCTGTCTCAAAACCGGGTTGAATACGGGCTGATTCCCCTGGGAGCGACGGGGGTATTTCTCGCACTCTCCCTGCTCGGCGCATTGACGCCGTTATTGCTCGGCACATTTCTGGTGATGGGACTCCTCGGGGTCTCCAGCGCCTTCGTCTTTGTGCCGCTGAACGCCATTCTCCAATGGAAATCGCCGCCCGACCGGCGCGGCGCCGTCATCTCGTTTTCCAATACCTGCGTCTTCACCGGCATTCTGCTGGGCTCCCTCGCCGGAGGCTCCCTGGCCCATGCGGGACTCTCGACGAGCAACATCTTTCTCGCCACGGCCGGGATCACCATCGCGGGCACGGCCTGGGCGCTCTGGCTCTTGCCCGATGCCTTTCTGCGGCTGGTACTCGTGATCTTCACGAACACCTTCTATCGTCTCCGTCTCGTCGGCCAGGACCATGTTCCGCAATCAGGCGGCGCGCTCCTCGTTCCGAACCATATGTCGTTCGTCGATGGATTCTTACTCATGGCCGCCGTCGATCGGCCCATCCGGTTCGTCGTCGATGCCGCCTATGCAACACATCCTCTCTTCAAACGGTTGATGACCGCGATGAACGTCATCCCGATCTCGTCGGCAGGCAGCCCCCGCGTGATCCTCCAGGCGCTGCGCAGCGCGGGGCAGGCGCTCGACGACGGCGAAATCGTCTGCATCTTCCCCGAAGGCCAGATCACCAGGACCGGTACACTCTTGCCGTTCCGACGGGGCTTCGAACGCATTGCCAAGGGACGAACCGTCCCTGTCATTCCCGTCCACCTCGACCGGATCTGGGGCAGCATCTTCAGTTTTACAAATGGGCGGTTCGTCGCCAAATGGCCGGAGCGAGTCCCCTATCCCGCCACGGTATCGTTCGGAGCGCCACAACCATCCTCAACCCCAGCCTATGAACTCCGCCGCCTCGTCCGTGAGCTGGGAGAAACCGCCTGGTATCTGCGAAAACCCGATCAGGAAACCCTGCATCGTTCTGTCGTGAGAGCCTGGCGGCGGCATCCCCTCACCTTTGCCCTGGCCGATAGCTCTCGCCCGCACATGTCCGCGTTGCAGGCCTTGATCGGCACGATCACCCTCGCCCGGATACTCAGACCCCATTGGGAAGGGCAGCAGCATGTCGGCTTACTTCTGCCGCCCAGCGTCGCCGGTGCATTGGTCAATATCGCCGCGTCACTGTCAGGCAAGACCAGCGTCAACCTAAACTACACCGTTGGAAGGGCCGGCCTGGAATCGGCCATCGCACAAGCATCGATCAAGACCGTGCTCACCAGTCGCCAATTTATCGAGAAGGCGAAGCTCGACATCCCGCAAGGCACCACGATTCTATGGCTTGAAGACCTCGCCAAGACGATCAGCAGCGGCAAGAAGTTCGTCGCGCTGCTATTGGCCCTATTTGCCTCGATACGGCTCTTAGAGCGGGCCTGCGGACAGACAGGTAAGACCGGCATGGACGATCTGGCCACCATCATCTTCAGCAGCGGCAGCACAGGCGAGCCGAAGGGGGTAATGCTCTCCCACTTCAGCATCAATTCCAACGTCGAAGGAGCCTCCCAGGTCATCCATATCAGCAAGACCGATCGTGCCCTTGGCATCCTCCCCTTCTTCCATTCCTTCGGCTACATGCTGCTCTGGTTCTATTTGCGACATAACGCCGGGGTCGTCTTTCATCCCTCGCCGCTCGATGTGGACGCGATCGGAGAACTCTGCAGTCGCTATCGCATCTCACTCCTGGTCACCACGCCGACCTTTCTCCAGCTCTATCAGCGGCGCTGCACGCCGGAACAGTTCAGCACCCTGCGCGTGATCATCACGGGAGCCGAGAAGCTGCCGATGCGGCTCATGCAGTCGTTCCAGGAACGTTTCGGCGTGACCCCCGTCGAGGGTTATGGGGTGACCGAATGTGCGCCCGTCATTGCGGCAAACTGCCCGGACTTCCGCGCCTCTGGATTCTTTCAAGTGGCCTCGCGGCGAGGAACCGTGGGACAGCCACTGCCCGGCGTATCCGTGCGCATCGTCGATCCCGACAGCTATGAGATTCTTGCGCCAGGCAACCCCGGCATGCTGCTCGTCAAAGGCCCCAACCTGATGAACGGCTATCTGGGCCGGAAGGATCTCACCGACAAGGCCATGAAGGATGGCTGGTACATCACCGGCGACATCGCCACTCTGGATGAAGATGGCTTCCTGTCGATTACCGACCGGCTCGCGCGCTTCTCGAAGATCGGCGGGGAAATGGTCCCGCATGGCCGTGTCGAAGAGGCGCTGCAGCAAGTGGTCGGCGGCGACATCCAAGTCTTCGCCGTCACCGGTATTCCCGACGAAAAGAAAGGCGAACAACTCGCCGTCCTCCACACTCTCGACGAGGCGAAAATTCCTGAAATCGTGACCAAGCTCGCAGCAAACGGACTCCCGAACCTCTTCATTCCATCACGGGCAAACTTCATCAAAGTGGAGGCACTACCAGTATTGGGGACTGGTAAGATGGACTTGCGTGGCCTCAAGCGAATCGCCATGGAACGGCTTTCGGGGAAGTCCTGAGCGTTGAGTCCTGAGACAGGGAAGAAGCGATTCGCGGTTGTATGAAAATACCCTCTCCGACAAAATCGCTGATCGATTGCCATGTACACCTAGCTGCGCTGCCCGATGGCGACAATGGCTGTTTCATTTCTCCCAAGATGTTGAAGAGTCCGTTGTTTCGGTTTTTGTTCTGGAAGCATGGACTCTCCGTGGACCGGCCTCGCGAAGCCAATCAGAAATATCTCGACGACCTCCTGGTTGAGCTCCGCGCCTCCCGCCATGTGCAGAAAGCCGTACTCCTCGGCATGGACGGCGTCTATGATCAGAACGGCCGGCTCAACCAGGCCCAAACGGACTTCCTGATCAGCAACGATTACGTGCTGAAGACTGCGCAGGCCCACCCGAATGAATTCCTCGCAGGGGTCTCGATCAATCCTCAACGGCGTGACGCCATCGATGAGGTTCACCGCTGCGCCGATGCCGGTGCGGTCCTGGTGAAAGTGCTGCCGAACGCGAAACAATTCGACCCGGCCAATCCGAAGTACAAGCCGTTCTATCGAGTCCTCGCCGAACGGAAATTACCCTTTCTCAGTCATGTCGGGTATGAATTCAGCTTGATCGGCAAGGACCAATCCGTCGGTGACCCTGAACGACTCCGCGTGGCGCTGGACGAAGGCGCCACGGTCATCGCCGCCCACGCCTGCAGTTATGGATTAATCCTCTATGAGAAATTTCTCCCGACGCTGCGGGATTTCGTGCAGCGCTACCCGAACTTCTATTCGGACATCTCAGCCCTCACATTGCCCAACCGGTTCCGAATGCTCCTGCATCTTCGCAAGTATCCCGAGGTACAGGAGCGCCTGCTCTTCGGCACCGACTATCCCCTGTCTGTCTTCCACGTCGCCGCCTGGGGCCGCGTGGCCTTCGGCACGCTACGCAAGATGATCCAGACAAAGAACCGCTTTGACCGCCAAGTCGAGGTCTGCAACGGGCTACAGCTCGGCTTCCACTCGCTCGGAGACCTGCTCCCCCATACAGTGGCGAAGCCCCCCCGATAGAGCGACACCGCATGGATCGAGATCAGATACTTGGCAGTCTGCGCGAAAGGATTCTCGCCTTCGCGGCATTACGGGTATCGAGGGATCGCGCCGAGGATCTCGTCCAGGAAGTGCTCACAATCCTCCATGAGAAATATGCCGGTGTCACGGAACTGACCGAGCTGGTCCCCCTGGCTTTTCAGATCTTACGATTCAAGATGTTGGACGCCCATCGGAAGTCGCTCCGGCGAGGCGAGTATAATTCGGAGTCCATTGACGAGATACCCATTGCCGATTCCCGGGACGACCCTGCGACGGCATTGGAGCAGAAACAAACCGTCGATCGGTTACTCAACGCACTCAATCAGTTAGGCGAACGCTGCCGCGAACTCTTCAAGTGGAAGCTGGGAGGAAATAGCTTTCCTGAAATCCAGAAGCTGATGGGCCAGAGTTCGATCAACACCATTTACACGTGGGATCTGCGCTGCCGAAAACAGCTCTTGTCCCTCATGGGCGGAAGTTGGGAATGAGGAAGGGAGCGACAGGCCCACTGGTCCTCTGCTCGCAGAACGCGCACGATAATGCTGTGCTCGTTCGATACGCGCAGTAGGGCCAGTATTCCTGCCACTCCCTGGTGAAAGTGTGAACATAAGAAAGAATGATGCCGGAACATGACCTCGAAAAATTGCTGGGTGGCTTTGCCGCCGATACGCTCACCCAGGAGGAGCGTCAAAAACTGTTTGCCGCCGCACTGCAAGACCAGCAGCTCTTCAACGCTCTGGCCGATGAACAGGCGCTGAAAGAGTTGCTGGCCAACCCTGCCATACGCCGCAAACTCCTTGCTTCATTGGAGCAGAAGAGTGCCTCAGCCCCAGGCGGGTCCTCCTCGTGGCTGGACTGGTTCAGGCGACCAGCCGGGCTGGCATTCGCCGGAGGCCTGACCGCAGCGGCCCTTGCAGTCGTATTAGGCATCAGGATGTATCAGGACAGTCTGAGACAGGCGGTGCAATTGATCGCCACTGAAGAGGCAAGGCCCACAGCAGCACCGAGAGCAACTGCTCCAGCCTCTCAGCCTGCGAAGCCTCACGTCACGGAGCCCCAGGCGAAAGCCGAGGAGCGCGTCGAATCGACAATTCCCTCTTCAAGGAAAGACATCCTTGCCGACAAGATGGCAAAGAGAGAACAGGCTGAGCCGCCTTCACAGCCAGAACAGAGGGCATCGGATCTGGCGCGTGACCGTCAGCAACAGGAGAACGAACAAGACCAAGGCAGAAAACAAGCCGAAATACCTATCGCTGCACTCGGCAAAACATCGCAGAAATTGACCTCCTCTGAAGATCAGCAACTTGCGGTTGATTCCGCACCACCTACAAGCTCAATGCCTGCCCCCATGCGAGCACCGGCTAACGATTCGTTTGCCGGTGCTGTCGCACCAATGGTCAGCGCTCGAGTACTCTTCTATGGAGGAGAGCCAAGACCAGCAGATAGCCGCGCGATGGCTCAAGAACAAGAACGAATAAGCAAACCGCTTGCTGAGTCGGCGCCCCAATCCAACCGGCCTGAGCGGAAACTGGACCGGTTCGCGCTGGCAGGAAACACAGTGGGGACAGCAGCCCAACTCAAACCATTAGGCCTCCGCTACAGCTTTGTCATTGCTGGGTCAGATGGGCAGGATCGAGAAGTGGATGCGGCAATAGCGGGTAAGACTGCAGCACCAGTGCGTCTCACCCTGGAGGCCAATCAAGCCGCCTATCTACAAGTCTGGATGACGGTCGGCTCCTCGCCCACGCAATTGCTCTTGCCCGAGAAAAAAACCGGACAGATCTCCCTGAAGCTTGCCGCGGGACAGCGGCAACAGATTCCGTTGCCAAAGAAAAACAGCTCCGTCATCCTCACGGCCCGCCTCTCCCGAGTCCCGTTTGGACCGATCACGAGGCAGGAGGCCGCCCTGTCCGACCGGCGCACTCCCGGCCAACTCCAAGAAGCCATCACTGCAGGAGGCCCAGCCAACTCCCAGGAACAAGCCACCTATGTCGTCAACCAGGACCCCGCCTCTACGGCACAGATCTCCGTCGAGATTCCGCTTAGCCGCTAGCGCGAGAAACTTGCGGAACAGCCTCGCAGGATGCTCAATACGTTCGTCCAGCAAGGCCGCAGGCGAGTCGAAACCGGAGGCGTACCCTCGGAGGCGCACGGTGCGACGAATAAGGAGCACCACGTCTGTGGCGCCGCCGAGTGGTGAGGCGGCCGGGTCCTCGCTGAGGATTTCGATGAGCCGAGAACGAAGCCGGCGGACGTTTTCAGCATCCTGAGGACAGGAATCATGGTTGGGTACGCCCGGCATAGCGCCCAAGCTGCGTCACGAACGGGAACCGCAGCATCATAAACAGGTTCAAACAGACCGGGGGACCAAGGTGCTCGAGGCCGATCTTCATCCCCAGTTGCCCCAAGACCGGTTCCGCACAGTAGGTTCCGAACAGCCGGTCCCACCAGGGCACATTGAATCCATAGTTGCGATTGGTTTCGCACACATCCACCGAATGGTGGATGCGGTGCATGTCCGGCGTCACAACGAACCACCGGAGGACACGATCAAGACTCACCGGCATCTGCACGTTACTATGATTGAACAGGGCCGTGCTATTGAGCACAATTTCGAAAGCGACCACCGCAAAAGGGGCCACTCCCAGCACCAGCACCGCTGCAGCCTTTACCAGCGTTGAAATCACAATTTCGACCGGATGAAAACGCACTCCACTGGACACATCCAGATCCAGGTCGGAGTGATGCATCATGTGGAACCGCCAGAGGATCGGGACCAGGTGGAACACGTGATGCTGGCAGTAGATAATAAAGTCGAGCGCCACCACGGCCCGTCCGAATTCGAGC
>JBDSKU010000039.1:0-5246 GCA_039916745.1 Nitrospiraceae bacterium | reverse complement strand
TGAAGCCTTCTCCGCCGTCTCCCTCGCAATCAATCGTGAATTAGGGCTCGATCCTGGGAGGGTGAACGTTCATGGTGGGGCGATCGCGCTGGGCCATCCAATCGGCGCCACCGGCGCACGAATTCTCACGACTCTGCTCCATGCCATGGAGGTTCGTGATGTCCGACGAGGGTTGGCCAGTCTCTGTATTGGGGGCGGAGAAGCATTGGCAGTGATTGTGGAACGACCGTGAGTGCGGCAGAAGGTCCCAGGTAAGACGGCATGACTCACCCTCTTTCCCCCGTATCGTTCTTCTCTCCCAAATGCGCCTCGGTATGGGCTAGGCTTGGGCTTTGGCTCAGGCAGGGGGAGAGCCGTACAGGTATGTAGCGGCTCTTGGCTATACGACACGGCTGACGAATCAATGCGATGCGCAGGACTATCAGGGAAGCCTGCGGGGATAGAGCTGTTGGTCGGCTGGCAGGGGTTAGCGCAAAGTTCGCACAGTCGGTTGGATCATCGACTGAGTTGATGGAGTGTAAGTTGTCGAAGTATTTGGTGGGCCGTGTAGGGGTTGAACCTACGGCCCGCTGATTAAGAATGGCAGAAGGCCAATTATTCGATTGGCTCGATGTTGCGAAGGTTTCCCGGTTTGTCTTTGATAGTCATGAGCTTATGGGCTTTCTACTGGTTCTATTGGCTCTACCCATCTCAGTCATTTATGCAGATTTGTAGCACAAATTTAGTACAGCAAGACTCGCTGCGCTTTAATGCGATTCACGGGCTAATAACCCGAAAAATATACCCACCCAGCTCTGAGATACGCGTCCGTTCCCCAAGGTAGGTATATGTCGCCAAGCTTTGTGCTTTTGGTTGCCTGGCTTGCATTTCTTTCGCCTAAAGCACAAATTCATCGGGCAACCATAGTCTCCTGAACGCATTGCGAGAACGAGAGGACGCCGTTCAATGGACCGATGGGCCTCACAGTGGTGGGATCATCTCCGCATCCAACACAAGGTATGGATGGTGCTCCTGCTGCTCTGTGTCCCACTCACGGGAGGGCTTGCGACTCACCTCTATATCGTTCAACTACTTCTCACTACCCAGCAACAACGCCATGAACTCGTAATTGCGCGCGCGCATGTGGAGGTGTTGCGGCGACTCGCCGTCGACATTGAGGACGGCTTTCGTGGATATCTGTTGACCCAGCAGCCCGCGTTCCTTGCTCCGCTGACTGAAGCAGAAGCGAAGATTGACCAGGCGTTGTCGAATGCCACAAAGTCACTCGCGAGGGTATCGGGTTCTCCGAACAGTCTCGCGCCGATTGAACAGCAATTGAAAGACCTTCTGCAATCGAAGCATGAATTGATCGCCGACATTCAGAAGGGATCGGCGGAGAAGGCATTAGCTTATGTGCGCTCGGGTGAAGGGATCCGACTGTCCGATCGCCTCCGCGAAGACCTCCGGTCCGTCGTAGATCGTCTGGAGCGGCAGCGGGAATCGTTGAGCGAACAGGCGGAAGCGCTGTCGCAGCGGACGTTTGTCGGATTGTGGGTCGCGCTGGCCGGTGTGGTCGCGCTGGGATGGATTGTGTCGCGCATACTGGTCCTCTCTCTCACGGATCCAATCACACGGCTGCAATCCGCCACTGCAAGGATCGGAGCGCAAGTCGATGTGGCCGGGATCACCGAGCTGTTGGCCACTGGCCGCAGATCGAAGGACGAACTCGGTCAGTTGGAAGAGGCATACCTCGCCATGGCTCGCCGCATCGAGACGCACATCCGAGAGATCGAAGTGCTCGACACAATCGGCCAAGAGATCAACACCATCGGCCCCGACGGTCTGGATGGGGTGCTCCGGCGTATTACGGACCGGGCAGTGGAATTGGTGCAAACGGATGTCTGTCTGGTGCTCCTTCGCGATGAACGAATGGGTTGTTGGGTGGTTGAAGCTGCATCCGGCGAATGGAACGACCGTTTGAAGAAATCGGTCATGCTGTGGGAGGAACTCCCGGTCAGTGTGCAAGCCTTTGAGACGCGAGAGGTGGCCATCGGGGAACGGTTTCGTTCTGACGAACGGCCGCAAGTATTGCGACGAAACTTAATCGGAGACAGCATGCTGGCTGTTCCGCTCTTGGCCCAAGGAGAATCTTTCGGCGTGCTGGCTCTCGTGTGTGAACAGCCGAGATCTACTGAGGAGTGGAATCAACGGCTCGCGAAGGGATTGGCTCAAGAGGCTGCGCTGGCCATCTCGAATGCGCGGCTGTATGAAGCCGCGCAGCAGCGGCAACGAGGGTTGGTTGCACGCCTTCAGCAGCTCGAGCATCTTGCGGAGACCTTGGCGCATGATCTTAAGGGGCCAGGGGCTCGTATGGAAGAACTCGCACGGTTACTGGTTCAGCAGTATGGCGGGCAATTCGACGATCGGACAAACCGGTGGTTGGCGCTTATCGAAGAAAATGGCAGGGATCTTGTGCAGCGAGTGGAAGGGATCTTGACCGTGGCTCGTGTGGGTATTGATCAGGGTGCCATCACGGCTGTCGATTCAACTACGATTATTGGTGAGGTGTTGAAAGCCCGAGCCGGTGAGATCGGGCGGCTTCGTGCCGTGGTGCATATTGAATCAGGGTTACCGCTTGCCGCATGTCATGGCGCCTATCTCCGGCAGATCTTCGATAACCTTATTTCGAACGCATTGAAGTTCACTCGCGCTGGAGAATCACCGTGGGTAAGGATCAGTGGCCATGTGCAGGGCCCTATGGTGGCTTTCTCTGTGGAGGATCACGGGATCGGGATCTCTTCGACCCAACGTATTCGAGTGTTTCAGCCCTTTGTTCGTTTGTTGAGGTCTGAGGCAGCCGGCAGCGGGATCGGCCTGACCATTATCCAGCGTATCGTGGACCTGTATGGCGGCAAGGTGTGGATCGACGGAGCTGAGGGGGCGGGTTGCACCGTACACTTCACGGTCCCGAGTCTTCAGGAGCAGGAAGGAGCTCACGATGCCAGGATGCAGGCATCGAGGAGCCTTGATGTGGTTACTGACGTCCAGCGAGGGGCTCAGTGAAGAAGGGGGAGATAATGATACGTGGCGAAGTTTCCGATATGCGATCGACTAGAGCCAAATCCAAAGTGCCGTTTACCATCCTGATCGTCGAGGACAACCCAACGGATCTTGAGTTGATGTTGCACGCTCTTGAAGCGGCGGATCTGAAACCGCTAGGAGGAGATTTCGACATGGAGGTTCGTCCCACGGCGGAAGGGGCCTTGCAATTGCTCGGGGAACGGGCCATCGATCTTGTGCTGACCGACATGGTATTGCCGGGCATGGATGGATTGGATCTCGTCAGCCGTATACAACGGATCGATCCAAACTTACCGGTGCTGGTGGTGACACGCATGAACGCGGTTTCGTTGGCTGTGGATGCGATGCGGCGAGGCGCCTTCGACTATGTGCTGAAACCCGTCAATGCAGAGGATTTGGGGATGCGCCTTCATCGGGCGATTCGAGTTTCTGAAATTCTGCGTCGGCATGCGGTGTATGAGCAACAGGACCGGCAGGAGTTTGACGCCAACAGTTTCGTGGGAAGTGGCGCTGCATTCGAGCGCATCATGCGGAGCATTCATGAGGCGGCTCAAGTCCGCTCGACGGTCTTAATCACCGGAGAAACTGGAACGGGAAAGGGGATCATTGCACGGGCGATTCATCGGCAGAGTCCAGAGCGCGATCGTCCGTTTCAAGTGATTGACTGTACAACTGTTCCCGAGGGGATGATGGAGTCCGAGCTCTTCGGGCACGTACGAGGTGCCTTCACCGGCGCAATCGCCGATAAGCCGGGGCTCATCGAATTGGCCAATGGTGGCAGCGTGTTCCTCGATGAAATCGGGGAATTACCCCTGCTCCTCCAATCAAAGCTCCTGCGTGTCCTAGAGGAGAGCGAAGTGCGTCCCGTAGGTGGGACCAGAGTTCGCCGGGTGAATATGCGCTTTATCGCTGCGACCAATCGGGATCTCGAGGCGCGAGTTCGTGAGGGGACGTTCCGGAAGGATTTATACTATCGGTTGGCTGTCGTCTCGATTCGGGTGCCCCCGCTCCGCGAGCACCGTGAGGACATTCCTGTGATCGCACGCCATTTACTCAGTCAGTTGGCTCGATCCATGGGTAAAGCTCAGTGCCATTTTGACGAAGAGGCGGTAGGAGCCCTTGTGTCCTATTCCTGGCCCGGAAATGGGCGGGAGCTCCGCAATGTGGTGGAGCGGATGGTCATGCTCTCGACTGACGGCATTATTCGGGCGCAAGATGCCCGAAACGCACTTCCACAGAATGAGTCCGAGAGTCTCTCTTCAGTCGATCCGAGTCTGGCCAGCCTTCCCTACATGGAGGCGAAGGAGCGAGCGCTCGAAGCGTTTACGAAATCCTACCTGCGTCTCAAGCTCGCGCAGCATGACGGTGTCATCGCGAAGGCCGCTGAGGATAGCGGCATTCCACGGCAACATTTCTCGCTGCTCATGAAACGGTTTATGGGAAGCGAAGGCCTTGAGAATCCGTAGCCGTTGTCCCCCATTCGTAACAGTCCGATGGTTCACTGACCTCGCCTTCTGCTCATTTCCGCGGTCACGTTTCTTCTTGGTAGCATAATCATCACGAGAAATGGTTCTCGACCCATTTTTGCCAGGGCTATCTGCTATGTCGTCGAGGATTATATAGGAATATGCGGATGTAACTAATCGATATATAGGGTGAAATTATCGATTAATTAGATGGCGCATATCATCATATTCGATTAGCGAAATACCTTCGTCGTGTCTCCTCTCAAATTCTTCCCGCAAGTCTCATTATTTTCACTGTATTTCAATGTGTTAGTGCGCGAGCTCTTGCTGGTGGCAAGTTTTTCCCGGTCTGGCAACCCTCTTGCTGTATCTGCTCATTGAGCTGATGTCATGGCTAGCCTATGCATGGCAGTGCCTCAGATTCTCAGCTAAGGGGGTGGTCCAAATAATATCTGCGGTACGTCAGTGAAGTCGCGTGGGCTTATTGAAGCCCTCAACTCTTAGGAGGTGTCACCCATGTTTTTGTCGCGTCGGCAGTTTTTAAAAGTCTCCGTGGGGACGGTCGCCGCCGTCGCGGTGGCGGACAAGGTCCTGGCCTTGACGGCGCTCCAGCCGGTCACCGAAGTCGGGAACCCGTTGGGCGAGTACCCAGATCGCTCGTGGGAGCGGGTCTATCACGACCAGTATCGCTACGATTCGTCGTTTACCTGGTGTTGTTCG
>JBDSKU010000038.1:0-6271 GCA_039916745.1 Nitrospiraceae bacterium | reverse complement strand
TTCGGCGCGCCGAAATCATGGGCCCTGTGAATGGCGGTCTGGAGATTCTTCGCCGTGACCGGTTGCGCGAGATAGTCGGTGGCGCCCCGATGCAATGCCTCGACTGCGGCTTTTGCTGATCCGTCTGTTCCGAGGATGATCACCGGGAGGTTGTGATCGATGCGTCTGGCTTGAGAGAGGATCATCTGGCTTGCAACCCGTCCCTGGCTCTCATCGCAGACAACGAATGCGAGGTCTGCTTGCTCTTTCAGGATGCGTAGCCCCTCTTCAGTTGTTGCAGCAGTCAGAATGGTGGCGCGGAGGCTGTCGATGGCCTGTTCGAGCAAAGATCTGGAGTGGGGATCAGCTGAGATGAGGAGCAAGATCGGAATAGGCATAGGGCGTTCCTTCTCCTTCTAAGTACTGGAAACAGCCTACTCCTCTTCCTGCCAGGAGAAAAGGGGGTGCTTATGAGGCCCGGCCCCCTGTTTGTCTCGTGAGGTTCTCTTCCGCGATCTCCACGTTACGAAGGAGGCCGCTCCGTTTGGCTCGCTTGATGGGACTCCCCTTGAATGTAGCCGCGAAACTCTCCTCGCTGATCTGAGCCAGAGCCTGGAGACTAGGCGCGAGGGTTACGGGGGTAGGGGCAAAGGCCGGTTCACTCGTCGCGTCCGATCGAAGATTAAAGGGACAGACATCCAGGCAATCGTCGCAGCCAAAAATGCGATTGCCCATCTGAGCGGCGAGTTCGTCGGAAATGACCTCTCGGTCTCCGCGCAGTTCGATGGTCAGGTAAGAGATACAGAGTCGGGCATCGACGACATAGGGCGCAACGATGGCGCCGGTCGGACAGGCCTGAATACACAACGTACAACTTCCGCAGAGATCTGTGGCCGGTTCATCCGGCTCCAGATCCAGGGTCGTCAGAATTTCTCCAAGCAGAAGCCAGGAGCCGGATTCGGCCGAGACGAGGTTGGAATGTTTGCCGATCCAACCGAGGCCGGCCTGCTGCGCCCAGGCCTTTTCCATGATCGGACCGGTATCGACGTAGGATCTGGTGGTCACGCCTGGCGCCAAGGCTGCGATCTTTGCTTCGAGTTGCGAGAGCCGCTGGCTCATCACCTCGTGGTAATCCTTTCCCCAGGCGTACCGGGCAATACGTCCCATGCCGGGCTGCTCGTTCGCACGATTGTCCGTGTAGTAATTCATGCCGACCGACAGCATCGATTTGCAGCCTGGTAATACCAATCGTGGATCGCTGCGACGGGAGGGGTTGCGAGTCATCCAGGCCATCGTGCCGTAGTAGCCTCGCCGGAGCCATTCCGAGAGACGGCTGAATAAGAGATGAGGCAACTGAGTAACGGGGGCTAGAGAGGAGTCTTGCTGAGGGCTGATAGCTGAGGGCTGATAGCTGTCAGCAACTCGGCTGATGCCGACAGCGTCGAACCCCAGCGATAGGGCTTCAGCCTTGATGGCGTTAGCCAAAGACATGACTGGCAGTCTGTGGAGAACTATATGTGCAGGCTAGAGTTTCACGGGTCGTCAAGTTGCGGACAAGAGGGGAGTACCACTCAGGATGCTCAAACAGACCGTTCAGCAAGGCCGCAGGCGAATCGAAACCGGAGGCGTACCCTCGGGGGTACGTTGAGGATTTCGATGAGCTGAGAACGACGCTGGCGGTTTGTTTCAGCATCCTGCTAGTGCGCTTGTTGGGAGCAGTCATAGCGGACAATAAACTGGACCGAGCAATGGTCGGATTTGCAGCGGCTGCAGGAGCCGGTGATTTTGGTTTTCCAGTCGGTGGCTTTCTCGTCGAATCGGCAGAAGGTCTTTCCACCCTTCGAGACGGTGGTCCAGGGTTTGTCGGTGCCAGGAATATTGGCCACGAGGCAGCCGGTGGGGAAAGGGACCCGACAGCTTTGCGAGGCCTCTCCCTTGGCCATTCCAAAACTGCACACCTGTTCTGTCGTGGCCGTCGACTCGGAAAGAGGTTGCGCCTGAGCCGCAGTCGAGAGGCTCAATAGGCTCATGGCTATGAGTAACATGAAGGATAGTCGTTTCATCTTTCGCATCCTAGCACAGAGGTATTTGGACCAGTCAATCACGTTTCGACCGCAGGATGCTGAAATAAACCGCCAGCGTCGTTCTCAGCTCATCGAAATCCTCAACGGGGACCCGGCCGCCTGACCACTCGGCGGCGCGCACAAACGTGGTGCTCCTTATTCGTCGCACCGTGCGCCCCTGAGGGTACGCCTCCGGTGCTTTCGTCGGCTGCGGCCTTGCTGGACGGTCTGTTTGAGCATCCTGTTAGTGCTCGCCTGAATATGCGAGGGCCTATATAATCGTGCCATGTTGTGGCATGTGATGATCATCATCGGTTGTCTGCTGCTCGGCTGGTCCGGGTGGAGCGGTGCGGCCGAACCGGTTGTGTTGGATGTTCGGACGGAGCCCACCGGCGGCGTGAAGGCGACGGCGACGATTGTTTTGCCTGCGTCCCTTTCGGTGGTACAGGCCATCCTGACTGACTATGCTCATTGGCCGGAACTATTCGAAGTGCGGATGAAGGTGGTGAACGTAAATATCCAGGATGGAGTGGCTACCACAGATATCAGGATCGAGCATGCGCTGTTACCGGGGGAGCGTCGGTTGGTGACGGAGTCGAGGTTGTTACCAAGCGGAGAGTTAGTGGCCGATCTGAAAAGCGGAGACTTCAAACGGTATCATCGGCGATGGAAACTGACTTCGGTCGATGGCGGCGCGCAGACCCGTGCGGATTTCGAACTTGTCGTGGAGATTGAGTCGGTGATACCGGACTGGCTTGTCGCAGTAGCGACGCGGCGAGACCTGGAATCGCATTTTCGAATCTTAAAAGAGAAGGCACTTGTGCAGGCACTGCAGTCGGGGCGATCACAGTGATGGTCAGCGAATCTCTGGTTAGCAGGATGCGGGAAAACGATTTGGCGCTACTAGCACTTCGATGGGTCGCACGTGTGGCGAGGGAAGAAAGGATTCCCGCAGGCTGTTAAAAGGCTGTCCAGCAAGGCCGCGGCGAGCGAAGGGCCGAGGCGTACCCTCGGGGTACGTTGAGGGTCTGAGCGAAGCGAGAACGATGCTGGCAGACTTTTTCAATAGCCTGCTAATGAGGAAAGGTGAATTGGGACAACTCCGCCTTCTCGATCCCCTGCTTCACCAGCGCATCGATATCGAACATCTTCTCGATTTCCAGAATGTCTTCGAGTCTGGTTTTCGTGCTGGGGTGGGGCGGGGTGAAGAGTGAGCAGCAATCTTGATCCGGTTCGATTGAGATGGCGAAGCTGCCGATGTGCTCAGCCTGATCGGTGATTTCCAGTTTGTCCATGCCGATGAGTGGGCGCAGGAGGGGTAACTCTGCCGCTGCTTCGACGACTGTCAGGTTCTCCGGTGTCTGCGAGGCCACTTGCCCCAGGCTATCGCCGGTGACCAATCCCCAACAATGCTCATGTTTGGCGAATTCCTGCGCGATGCGGATCATGACGCGCCGGTAGAGCACCACGCGATAGGGAGCCGGCGCACTCGCTACAATGTCCCGCTGAATCTCCCCGAACGGGATGACATAGAGCTTCGACGTATATTGATGGGCCGTGAGGAGCTGGACCAGTTCTCGTACCTTTTCTTCTGAGGCGCGGCTCACGAGCGGACGGCCGGAAAAGAGGACGAAGAGGGCCCGGCATCCGCGTTTCATCATACGATAGGCTGCGACCGGCGAATCGATCCCGCCGGAGATCAAGCAGGCGACTTTTCCACTGACTCCCACCGGCATGCCACCAGGCCCTTGAACCTTCTTGATCGAGTAGTAGACCTCTTTGGCGAGTAGTTCGAGATAGACCGTGAGATCTGGATCTTTCAGACTGACCTTCTTGTCGGTTGCATCACAGATGGCGGCGCCGACGTCCCGCGCGACTTCCATGGAGGTCAACGTCAATCGTTTGTCCGCTCGTTTTGCCGAGACGCGAAAGGTGGAAAACGATTCCGACCGAAGCGCCTCGATGACCGCTGCGCTGAGCGCTCCCAAGTCTGGCTTGGCCAGATCGAGCGGCAACCCTTGAGCCAGCGAAAAGTTGGCGATCCCGAAGACTTTGGTGAGCCGGTCGATGATGATCTGGTCAGGAATCTCGTCAGGCAGGACCACGCGAATCCGGCTGCGGAGATTCTCGACGCGTCTGACGCCGAGGTCTCTCAATATCCATTGGATATTATGGACGAGGCGTTCCTCGAAATATTCGCGGTTGCGGCCTTTGAGGGCGATTTCATGGTAGTGGACGATAGCGCAGCGCATGGTTTAGCAGGATGCTGAAAAAGGTTGCCAGCGTCGTTCTCGGTTCGACACAATCCTCAACGTACCCTAGCGGGTACGCCTCCGGTATGTGTCTCGCCTGCGGCCTTGCTGGACAACCATTTTGAGCATCCCTGGTGCCTTCATTAAATGTGGGTATGGGATTCCAGGAAATGCTCGGCGTCGATTGCCGCCATGCAGCCGGAGCCGGCAGCGGTGACAGCTTGTCGGTACGTTGAGTCTTGGACGTCGCCGGCAGCGAAGACGCCGGGGACACTTGTGGCGGTTCCTTTGGTCGTACGGATATAGCCCTTGGCATCCAGGTCGATTTGGCCGCTCAAGAGCGTGGTGTTGGGCCGATGCCCGATCGCGACGAAGATCCCCGCGCACAGCAACTCCGTCACCTTGCCGGTCACCAGATTCTTCACTCGCACGCCTGTTACCAGGTCATTCCCCAGAATGTCTTCAACGACGGAGTTCCAGAGAAAGGAAATCTTTTCGTTCTTCATCGCGCGATCTTGTAAGATTTTCGACGCGCGGAGTTTATCGCGGCGGTGGATCACTGTGACCTTGCCCGCGAACTTGGTGAGGAACGTGGCTTCCTCCATGGCACTGTCGCCGCCGCCCACGACAATCAGTTCCTTTTCCTTGTGAAAAAAACCATCGCAGGTCGCACAGGTTGAGACGCCGTGCCCCGTGAGGCGTGCCTCGTTCTTCAATCCGATCTGAATGGCCGACGCGCCGGTGGCAATTAGGAGGGTCTTCGTTTGGACTGTCTGTTCGCCGTCAATCGTGACTGTGAACGGACGCGGTGTAAGTGTCACAGCTGTGACTTCGCCGGTCAGGAACTCCGTTCCGAATCGTTCTGCCTGTGCCCGCATTTCTTTCATTAGGTCCGGGCCCATGATGCCTTTGGCGAAACCGGGATAGTTCTCGACTTCGGTCGTCGTGGCCAGTTGTCCGCCGGATTGCCAGCCTTCGATGAGTAGAGGCGAGAGATTCGCACGTGCGGCATAGATTGCGGCAGTGAGTCCAGCCGGCCCCGAGCCGATGATGACGACGTTTCGCATGGGCGAAAACTTAACACAGGGGGTAGCGGGAATGCACGGTAGGGGATGGGGTGTTACGCGAGGAAGCGAAGACTCTTGAATAGTTGGCCGACCTGCTTGCGGAGTGCCGGTCGAGGGAGGGTCCCATTTAGGACGTGGTCCGCTCGCCGGACCTTTTTCGCCAATGGCATCTGGCTGCGGATGCGGCGGAGTGCTTCAGCGCGGGAGAGGCCGTTTCTTTTTTTGAGGCGCGCGATTTGGGTGTTGCGGTCGGCGGTGACGACGATGGTTTGATCGACTCGTTTGTCGATACCGGCTTCGAAGAGGAGCGGGACGTCATAGATGACCACGGATTGAGGGTCTTGCCGCGCCGCTTTTCTCGTTAGTCTGACTTGCTCGCGCGCCACGCGGGGGTGAATGATGGTTTCGAGTGCCTGGCGTTTTGCCGGATGGCGGAAGACGATGGCTCCGAGCGCCTGGCGATTGAGGCTGCGGTCAGGGTTGAGGACGGCCTTGCCAAATAGGGTGACGATCTCCCGCCAAGCCGGCTTGTCTGGCGTCACGACATCGCGGGCCAATTGGTCGGCATCGACCACCACCGCGCCGCATTGCTTGAACATCTCGGCGACGGTGCTTTTACCGGTGGCGACGCCGCCTGTCAGGCCTATCAGAATCATGGGTGCGGAGCATAACATGCGACTGCGTGCCTCACAACAAACCCCGATTGACTTCTTGCAGGAGAGGCCTGAATGAATTTCTGCATGAAAAATATTCTAGCGGTTGTGTCCATCGCGGTGTTTAGCTTTTGGATCTCCGGCTTGTTGTGGGCCGATGAAGGGCCTCCAATGGGTCCTCGGACCCTCGTGGTTGCACTCGACGGGACAGGCGATTTCGTGTCTCTTCAAGAAGCGGTCGATGCCGCCAAGAAAGG
>JBDSKU010000037.1:0-4038 GCA_039916745.1 Nitrospiraceae bacterium | reverse complement strand
GCAGGCCGACTCGCCTTGGTATTGCATGCCTCGGATCTCGAGGAACAGTATCTCGATGGCCTCGGCAAGCGGGTGCGTTCGCAGCGATATCCGCCGCTCGTATTGGAGCGTACAGGTCCCGAGTTCGCCCCAGGCATTGATATGGATGGTATCGGTGCCACAGCCGCAGCGATAGAGCCGGTCTGTGTTTGGAGCGAGCAAGTCGGTCGAGCTGCTGCAACGCTCTTCCTTCCCGTCAGTTGCCGGCTGATCTCCTTGCAGTGCCACGATGTCTTCGGGAGGGATTCGATAGTTGAGCGACGACAGATCGCCGTTGAGACGGGGGGAGAGAGAGGTCGTGAGTCCAAACTCCTGCCCGAACGATTCCACGAATTGCCTGATGGACGGTATTTCGTCTCTATTCCAGTTCATGGCTTTTGTTTTCAGCGTGAACGGCAGGCCGCTGTCTCTTAACATCTCCATGCCGCGGAGGAAGGAACGGAAGGATCCCGGGACCTGGGTGAACCAGTCGAACGGTGCTTCCGTCACCGAATGGCAGGAGATATCGATGGTGAAGGGCGGCATCTGCTGCAGCCGCTCAATGGTGGCCTTTGTGAAGAGAGTACCGTTGGTATAGAGCTGGAGCAGAAATCCTTTGTGAACCGCGGCTTCATAGATCTCAAAGAAATGGGGATGCATGAAGATATCGCCACCCGTGAGATTGAGCCAGACCACGCCGAGTTGCTGCATGTCGTCGAGCAGGCGATGAATTTCTTCGAGGGTCAGTTCGCGAGGAAAGAAGTCCTTATTGTTGTAGGGGTCGGTGTAGCAATGGCGGCAATGGAGATTGCAGCGATAGGTCAGTTCCAGTTGCGCCTTGATCACGGATCCGGTGGCAGCAGCCTGCTCGTGAACTCGCTGGCTGAACGTACCATATTGAATGGTTGGAATGGCTCTCTCGTTAGGCATGATGCATCGCTGGTTGGATGAGGGCCGGTTCATGGGGAACTTTCCAGTCGCAGGCAAAGGTCGGCAAAGCTTTGAAAAACCCTGCTGGGAACGAGCCGGTGCGCAAGTCATAACTCTGCCGGCGATTACCGGAGCAGAGCTGCAGCCGGCCATAGGCATCGATATGGAAGGAATGCATGCCACTTCGGCAAGGCGACTGGTCCACTGAATCCTGCCGGTCGGCCTCTTTTTCTAGATCGGAGTCTTGCCTATTCAGATCGGCAAGGTTTTGTTCAGACAGGGCATATTGGAATGGGCCAGCGCCGCCGTCGAGCGACGGCCTCATTTCCTCGCCGAGCTTATAGGGCACTGTCCCCAGCGACTCGACATACTGTTTGATGTCGAGGATCTCCTGTCGATTGAGCGTCATCGCGGTGCTCTTCAGCACCAGGGGAATCTGACGATCAAGGAGGAGCCGGATGGCTTGGAAGCAGCGGTCGTAGGAGCCTTGCCCGAGCGTAATTTGTTCGAAGGTCTCGCGGGTCAGTCCGTGCAGGCTGATTTCAATGCGATGGGGCCGCAGTGCGGCAAAGCGATCCGCATGCGCCTCCGTGATCAAGGTCCCGTTCGAAAAGACCGTCACCAGGAATCCACAACGGATGGCATGTTCATACAGTTGGAAAAAGTCAGGACGGGCGAGCGGTTCGCCTCCGGTGAGACAGAGCTCCAAGGTGCCGGCCTCGGCCAGCTCATCCATAATGCGAAGGATGTCGGCGGTGCTGAGTTCCTGACGGATGGCCTCGGGACGATTGAAGCAATCCGTGTAGCACATCACACAATGCAGATTGCAACGGCAGGTGATCTCCCATTGGCAGGAGTAGGGGAAGCGCTTGGGAAGGTAGGTGAGTTTATCCTGCGCAATCATGAGTCATCTGGCCACCTCCTCGACTGCCTGGATGGAGAGGAGGTCGTCGAGCAACGATGTGAAGTCCTGCATCAGCTGGGCTACCGCCACCTCATACTCGTTGCAGAAGTCTGACACGATGTCCTGCGCCGTCCGTTGCCCGTCGATTCGATGCCAGAGCGCCGCTCCGGTTTCGTTCAAGACATAGATACTATTGGCTTCGGTCAAGGTCCGTCGAATAGGAACTAGAAGGCATTCCCCTGCGACATCGCGCTGCACAAAGTCGGGATTTTTGGTGTAGATCGCAGTGGGCGTCATCGGTAGCGGAAGGATAGCAAATCCCGTGCAGCCCTTCTAGGGCTATTTTGTGGACCGGTCAGGTTCCTGGCGCAGGTGGAGGGAAAGGTCATTACGCAGGCCATGAGAGCACGGCATATCCCTCATGCCAGTGTAATTGGTGGACTTTGGCACCTGCCTCGCGCAGTTCAGATCTGATTTCCTCTTCATCGACGAAGGCATGGAGGAAGTGGTTTTGGGAACAGGTGTCGCCCAATTGATACGACTGATTGGTCCCTGGCAATGTTGTGAGCCAGCGGTTGAGCCGGTGAATGAGCCGGTGCGTTCTTGTCTCTATTTCTCGGGCGATGAGAAAGTTGAGCACCAGCAGACCCTGGTCCTTTAGGCATGGACGGAGGCGTTGGAGCCAGGCCTGCCGTTGTGGCCGACCGGGGATGGAGCTGTACATGATCCCGGACATGAAGACATAGTCCACGCGACCTGGGCCAATGGGGAGAGCCAGAAAGTCCGCCTGTGCGAAGAGGGGGCGGAGGTGTTTGGCTATGGCTTGCCGAGCGGCGACGTGCAGGCCTTCCCGGTTGATATCGAGGCCTACGACGGAAAGGCCTCGTTGTGTCAGCGCGATGGACTCGCGCCCCACACCGGCTCCCAGCACCAGGATGGTTCCCGTCTTCATCTGGTGGCCTGCGAGCACGTCCGCTTCCCAGCTCTCTAACGTCCACTTGTACCAGGTCTCGGGTCCATGAGCCGCGACGTCGTGGTAGCTGCGATTGTAGTGGGCGCGGATCAGTTCGGTCATCTCCTTTGGAGACAGCAATGCTGGGAGGATGCCGGTGAGGAGTTGTTGAATCCGAAACAGGATCCCTGCAAGCTGCTCGCAGAGACGGATAAGCATGGTGATGAAACGAGCAATCAGGCGCAGGGTCTGAATTCCTTAGGTGCGGAGATGATCAGTACGGTTGTCGCTATGCGGCACAACGTTGCTGAGCTGTTGCGCGATGAAGTGCGCGGCTTCGGTTGCTCCACTTGGAGCCGGTGGCGATACTGCGGGGAATGGCGCAGTCAGGGCTTGCTGTAAGGCCGGCTCCCAGCGGCCACGGGTGAAATCATCGAGAGAGAGTTCGATGCCACGTCCATACCGATGGAGATAATCGACCAACGGCGGTTCATCGGCAAAGTTGTATCGTCGAACATAGACGACTGGCTGTTGAAGGGCGACCGCCTCAACAATGGTGCCGTAACCTGGCTTGGTCATGATGACATCGACGGAGGCCAGCAGGGTCTTAAAAGAGAACGGAAGCGTCGTTGTAGACTGTATCCTGGAATATCCCGACGTGACCGGGCCGTCGAAGAGGAAGCGATAGTTGCGCAGCCGTTCCAGCTGTTCTAGCGGAAGTGACTTCAGAGGAATGCCGCCGAACCCTACCAAAACGGTTCGTTCGTCGGGCTCTAGGGCAAGTGCCGAGGCCAGTCGGTTCCGCTCGGGAGAGGAGGGGCTGGCGATCGGGCCAATATCTATCATATGCGAGAAGGCATTGATTTCTGGAGCAGGGGTAATACGAAGGGCCCTGTCGGCTTTCGCATAGGAGTTGCGGATGCATTGAATCAATTGCTGATGTGAATGGTTGGACGCCTGGCAGTAGTCCTTGAGTACGAGGTCCCAGGTAAAGTTGGCCAAGGCGACGATCGGTATCTGCGCGCGTGTGCCGGCCTCGATGGCGAGGTAGGGTGTGTCGGCGATGATCAGTGCCGGTGACGCCGCCTGCATCGCGGCGATTTCTCCGGACAGGCGTGTCTCCCAGTTTTCGTGGAAGCGCTGGTGGGCCGCCCAAGTTTTGTCAATGTCGATGGTGAGGGGGCCGTCCTGGATACAGCCAACATCTTGCTGCACCGGTTGAAGCTCCCAGGGG
>JBDSKU010000036.1:0-2592 GCA_039916745.1 Nitrospiraceae bacterium | reverse complement strand
AGTTTTTTATCTGCAGCGGCAAGCGTGGTATGGTTCACAGGCAGGATGGACATCATAAATACCTTGATTCATCCTACCAGGGGACGGCACTACGAATGGTCCTGAATACCGCTAACCTCACTGATCTAAAAAGTTCCCTTCGACGATTGAGGAGGGAAGGAGAAGAACTTGCTAGACGCATTAGTGGAGCCCAGACCCGAGCCTCAGGGGCATCGGGAGGGATCAAGCTCAGGTCGTAAACAAAGAAAATGTACTGGGAGTCTTTTCTCGCCGCACGTTCCACCGCTTTTCTGTCTTTGCCCTTGAGGACGGCTAGATGGTCTCCCCCTGCGCGTGGCCAACGAGGGTTAGCTGAGACCGCGCGTTGCACGAGCACAGGAGACCATCTAGTCCGCCCTCTCAGCTCACCAACCAAGCGAGGGTGCGGGAAGCTTTCGACTGCGGCCGTCGAGCGAGGCCCTTCTAATTCCCTATACCTTTCTTGGAAGGAGTGGCCGAGGTTGCCCTTTACTGCGCGCATCGAGCGACCACCGTTTTATCGTGGGGGCTCTGCGAGCAAGAAGGGCACCTGGCCGCTCCTTCCCCTTCCTTCTGAGCCCGTACGTTCCGTGAAGAATTGCGATTCGCTCACAATCCGAGAGCTCTGCCCTATTGAAACAGCAGCGAGACTGAGCCGTCCTTTGCGACCTTGGCGATGAACGGTTTTGCGTGGTTCTTCAGAAACCGGAAGATGCGGGGGAGTGCCTTGACGAAGATCTGAGCCATTTCTTCGCCTTGGAGATCGCCTGATGTCAGGATAAATGCCGCGACGCCGGCCTTCATGAGCGCCAGGCGCTCAACATGCCGATACCGGATGCGATGATCTTTGGTCAGGACAATCCAACCGCGCTGTCCGGCCTCGGCGAGCCAGTCTTCATCCTTGGCATCGGGGGGAAAGTGGTCGTCGTGGATGTGAAGCGTGGCGCCAGCCTGACGGAGCGCTGTGGCCACGCGGTTCTTCCCCAGAGAACGGTCGAGGAAGAAGACGGGTTCAGGCCGCTTCGACGGAGAGTTCACACCTAATGGCTTCTTCGATTTCGAGCCGCCGCCGTCCATAATCATCTGCCAAGTCGTCCACGGATTCGCCGGCCTTATAGCGTTCCGCAATCACGGACGTTGGAATGCCGGTGCCTGCCAGCACGGGCCGGCCGAAGGAAATCTGTGGATCGATGACGACGACCCTGGGCTCTTCTTGGAGGTCGCGTTTCCGCGTGAACGGATACAGTCTGACCGGGATGCCCTTGAGATCTCGTTCGATTCGATGGAGGTGTGCCTGAAGGACTTCCTGAATGGCCAATTGTCCTTCTTGGGAGATGTTGATCAATTGACTGAATTTCTTAATGAAGAGGTTCAATCCATCGGTGACGAATTCCTGATCGGCCAAGGGATGCCTCGAAGGAAACTGCTTCGAGAGGTAGTGCATCGCGGTTCTGACTTTTTCTAATGGGATGTCATGCTGGCGGCGAATGGCATCGAGAACGTGGATCTCCACGAGGTTCATGAAGGAGAGCAACTTCATGGCTGGATCGGGCACCTGGATGATCGGCTTGGAGAAGCGCATGCCGGTGTTGCTGAGGTAATGCCGGCCTGAGACCCAGTCCCGGATGGTCGTGCGTGGAATGCGCAGATAATGTGCGGCTTCCATGACGCCATAAGACGCCACTTCTCGCGCATCAAAGTGTTTGTCGAACGCTGTAGCCTTCTGTTTCATACGATTGGTAGGCACTGTATCGCTCCCTTGATGACCGGTCAAGTAGCGGGAAGCTGAATGCAAGGGATCCGGCGTCTTTTCTCGCCGGAGCGGCCAGGCCGTCCTTCCCATGTGACTGATGTGTGACTGATGTAGACCTTGCTGCGAACATCCATCCCACACCTCCTCTCCTCATCCACGGATAGGCCTCTTCATTCGGTTCCGAGAGCTTTGAGGCGGTCCGACAGGCGAAGATTCTCGCTGTAATCCACCGGGCAGTCGATCACGGCCGGCTTGCCACACGAGAGCGCGGCGGTCAGCACCGGTCCCAATTCAGACGGTCCCTCGACGCGGTAGCCGACCGCTCCAAAACTCTGCGCCAGGGCGACGAAGTCCGGATTCCCGAACTCAACACCCGAGGTCCTGCCGAACTTCATCTGCTGTTTCCATCGGATGACCCCGTAGCCGTTGTCCCGCCAGATCAGCACGACGAGTGGAAGGTGCAGCCGCACGGCGGTCTCCAGTTCCTGGACATTCATCAGGAACCCGCCGTCCCCTGTCACAGCCACGACCTGCCGCTCGGGAAACAGGAGCTTGGCCGCGACCGCTCCGGGCAGCGCCATGCCCATCGCCGCGAATCCGTTCGAAATGATGCAGGTGTTCGGCACCTCGCAGGGAAACATCCGGGCCATCCATAACTTATGTGCTCCCACGTCGCAGATGACCAGATCGTCCAGCGCTAGCGCCTGCCGCAGATCGCGAATGATGTGCTGAGGTCGCAGGGGCCATCCAGGCGGTTGCGCCCACTCCTCCTCATATGCGGTTTGCACCAACCGGCGGCTCTCTTTCGCCCACGCGAGATC
>JBDSKU010000035.1:0-19356 GCA_039916745.1 Nitrospiraceae bacterium | reverse complement strand
GCATGCGCCGCCACGATAGTCGCACCGACGATCTTGTCAGTCCCCTTTTGAATATGAATCCGGGCGAACCCGTCATCTTCCCCATCCAGAATTGCGCGGTCAACCTCATCCAATGCGAAGGTATAGGTCTCCACCTCAATCCCCTTGTCCTTCGCATCCTTCTCGTACAGCCCGACGTGGGCGATCTCCGGCTCTGTAAACGTCGCCCAGGGAATGATCAGCGAGTCTGTGCTCGCGCGGCCCAATCCGAAGGGGTGAGGAAACAGCGCGTTCTGGATAACGATCTGCGCCATCGCATCGGCGATGTGCGTGAACTTGAACGGAAAGCAGATATCGCCCGCCGCGTAGATCACGGGATTCGTGGTCTGCAAGCCGGCGTTGACCTTCACGCCGGTCCGCTGGTCATACTCCACCCCCACCAGCTCTAATCCCAGCCCATCCACATTCGGAGCCCGACCGATGCCGACAAGGATATCGTCGACAACCAACTCTTTCGTCATACCCTGCAGGTCGTAATGAATCACTTTCTCGGCCCCTCGCCGTTCGACGCGCGTGATCATCGAGTTGAACAGGAACTCGACGCCATCCTTCTTCATCTGCGCTTGGACAATCTCCGCGGCATCGGCATCTTCGCGCGGCAGAATATGGCCCATCCGTTCGAACAGCTGCACCCGGCTACCGAAGCGTGCAAACGATTGCGCCATTTCGCACCCAACGGGACCGGCGCCGATCACCGCCAGCCGCGAAGGCAACTCCGTGAGCGAAAAAATCGTTTCATTGGTCAGGTAACCCGTCTCTTCCAGTCCCGGTATCGGTGAAGCTGCCGCCCGTGCACCGGTACAAATTGCGGCTCTGGCAAAGGAGAGCGTCCGATTGCCGGCCCGCCCCTCCACTTGGATGGTCCCGGAACTGGTAAAGCGCCCGCTGCCGATAAACACATCCACACCCAACTTGGTATAGCGGTGTGCAGAATCGTTGCGGCTGATCCGCGCACGTAGTTTTCTCATGCGCGCCATCGCAGCGCCGAAGTCATATTTCACGCCGGCGGGAATATGAAGACCAAACTCAGCCGCCTGCCGCACATCGGCCCAGGCGCGAGCCGCACGGATCACCCCTTTCGACGGCACGCAACCGACGTTCAGGCAATCGCCGCCCATGAGATGCCGCTCGATCAACGCGACCTTGGCGCCCAGACTCGCTGCGATCACGGCAGTAATCAGCCCGGCCGTGCCGGCGCCGATCACGACGATGTTGTAGCGGCCCGTCGGCTCGGGATTGACCCAATTGGAAGGATGGACATTGGCCACGAGCGCCTGATTGTGCTCGTCGTTCGGCAGGACGAGGTTCTCTCCGTCCAGATTCATCTCATCGATCCTCTCTAGGAAAAGACGGCACGCGCCGTCACGACTACCTGGTTTTGAACTTGTTATACACCGTAGGAACAAGGGCCAGAAGTCCCAATAACACAAAGGCCCCGAGCATATTCGGCGAGGCAATTTCTTTGAGTGAATTGATCGTCCCCAGTTGCCGCCCAGCGTAGGCATAGACGAACGAACCGGGGATGATGCCCAACGCCGTCGCCGCAACATACGTCCCGACATTCATGCGTGTGAGGCCTGAGACCAGGTTTACGACAAAGAAAGGGAACAAGGGAATGAGCCGCAGGGTCATCAGGTAGCTGAAGGCGTTATTCGTAAATCCCTGCTGAACAGGTCCCAGCCACTTCCCGAACTTCTGCTCGACCCAATCGCGCAGCAGGTAGCGGGCCGTCAGAAAGGCTAGAGTTGCCCCGGTCGTCGCCCCCAGATTCACGAAAAGCGTGCCGAACAGGCTCCCGAATAAGAACCCTCCGGCCAAGGTAAGAATCACCGCGCCAGGCAACGACAAGCCCGTCATGACAATATAGGCGAGGATGAATAGCCCTGCCGACGAGACGTAATTCGCCTCGGTGAAGGACAGCAGTGTATCGCGATGCTCTTTGAGTGCCGTCAGCGACAAGAACTGCCCGAGGTCAAAGTGAAAAAACGCACCGATAGCCATCGCGATCACTGCGGCAATAACAATTTTCCCGGCACTCGACCCGGCCGGCACGGCTGTCTCAGGTACTGACATTGGCATCGTAACCTCGGGCTGTATCATGGGGGGCTCCTCTCATGGCTGTCAATGTCGTCTCCTGCGAGAGTTGGTCGTAGCCCGCGCGACGTTCTTACAACAACCAAGATCAAACAGGCATGAGCGGGCTCAGCCACGGCAAGTGGTATGCCTTGGATAGACGGCTAGGATGATGAGATGGATCTGCGGGGATGTCGGTGGTTCCCGACTAACCAGCCTGGCGGATGGAGCGGGACGCAGGATGAATGAACGGAGACTGACCTCTTACGGCCTGGGCATCCGCACGGCTGTGGCGGCGCCACTGAGCACCTCACCCACGCGGGTCCAGCCTACCGATGGAGAAGGGCATCGTCCTTCTGCTGCGCGCCCTCTTTCCATCGAGGGCTGGCCGAGACGACAGATATTCCCGGAAGACTCGGCATTGACGTGGAGACGTGAGACGTCCGGGCCGGCGCACCCAAACCCGAACAAGAGTATGAAGAGCAAGCCCGCGCGCATAAGAAGATCCTTTTCTCCCTGATGACCGCTACCTCACTTGTCGGTCGAATTAGCGGGAATCTGTAGGAGAGCCTGGACGTCAGAGGAGGCTATTCCCACTGGTGGTTGCTCACATCACGATCCATGTCGAGGCGGCCGAAGGCACGTTCGAACGGATCGATCGTGCCATCATGATTTTTATCGAGTTCCTGGAAATGCTCTTGCTGGAGCTCAGCGGCCTGGGGATTTGGCGCACGCCCTGTCTGGCGGTCCCGGCTGGGGTCATAGCGTTGCGGCTGCTCGAACATTCCATGATAGGAGAGATCCGGCTTCGGCTGAATAATAGCCGGTGGGCGCCATTTTTTTCCTGCCTTCCGATGGCGAGAGGTCTTCCGATGAGCTCGATCTAAAGACGTTGATCCCTGAGGCCCTACGGCCAAAGCCCTATTTGCCTCCGACTTGGCTGGTGGTTTGGCGCTCGCCTTGGGTGGCACAGACGAACCCTTGCGATCCAGCCCAAGGGACTGACCGGCCGGCGACTTAGCCCCCTGCTTCGAGTTGGGAGGAGCGGCCCACAGGAGCGGCTCCCAGTCGCTGAACCCACTCAGGGTCGCAAGGACGACGACCAGGAGAAGCCTGCCTGGATATGGATGTGACGACATCACGCCCTCAACTAAGTAGGTCGAAAGTCTTTCAAGTCTACCCGCGCCATGATGCCCTATAGACCACTGATTCTCGAAGAGAATTCCCACTCCTGTCAGAATGGGCCTTGCGAGCCGGCGCACTATCTAGTTGTCAGGAAGACCCTGGCTCCCGTACTCTCTGGTGAGGAGGCCACCATGGACGACACCAACCGACTGACCAAGACGAAAGAGCAATGGGCCAAGGCCCAACGTGGAGGCGAAGAGCGCGAAGTCTTCTACGAAGGCGATGATCGCTTGCCGCCTGGACAGCACCTCGTCGAAACCTTCCCGGTGCTCGATTTGGGTTTCAAGCCCGATATTCCTCTCTCGGAATGGACCGTCACCATCGGTGGGTTGGTCGCCAATCCCATCACCTGGACATGGGAAGAGTTTCTCGCCCAGCCCCAATTCAAAGACACCTCAGATTTTCACTGCGTGACCAGTTGGAGCCGATTCGACAACGAGTGGGAAGGCGTCAGCTTCAAACACATTCTGTCCGTGGTGAAGCCACTGCCCTCGGCAAAATTCGTGCTCTTTAAATCCTTCGATGACTACACAACCAACCTACCGCTTGAAGCCTGCGACGATCGGGACGTACTGTTGACCTACACCTGGAACGACAGGCCCCTCACAAAAGAACATGGCGGGCCGGTACGAGTCATCGTGCCGAAACGGTATGCCTGGAAAGGGGCCAAGTGGGTGAAGGAAATTACGTTTTCAGAGAAGGATGAGAAGGGATTCTGGGAAGTCCGCGGCTATTCCAACACCGGATTCCCCTGGAAGAACGACCGTTACGGGTGAGCGCGCTATTTCTTGACCCAGCCTGCGGAGCCCTCAACGAAATTACCGGGCTTGGTATTCGCCACGGCCTTCTCCCCTGCAAGCGTTTCCACCGCGTTCAGGCTGGTTCCATTGCGGCGAGCAATCTCCTCATAGGCTTGGCGCCGTTTCTGGTTCACCTCGTTCGTCAAAGCCTGGGCCTCTCCGCTGCCCGGTGAAATAAGGCCCACATAGCCGTTGGACTTTTCTCCGACCAGGCCCTTCGACTTCGCCTCGTCAAGCGTAATGGCCAACAACGGCTGCACGGCCACAAGACACCACAACATTGTGCCGACCGTGATCACTCGTCTCCACCTTGTCATCGCGATTCTCCTCCTAAAACAAACCGCTCTTGTCGGACAGCACTTGATCCAACTCCTTATCGACCTTCACCCGAACCTCATGGTCAATCTTCACGTTCAAATTAATGGTAATCGGCTTATCGGACGGCGCCACTTCAATACGTGGCGTACAAGCCTCGACAACGACCAATGCCCCACCGAGCATCACACCGATGATACCTGCCAACAGGGGCCTGCTCCGCATGCTCATCCTCATAGGATTCATGGCTGTTTAAATTTCTTTTGCACGCCGTCTTGAATGTCCTGAACCAGGCGAAGACTCTTCAAGAGGGTTGGAATATGTTCCTCCACGGTCACATTAAAATGGATGGGAGGGGTCTTCTTCAAGTCAGGATTCCGGCCCTCCAGGCGCGCGCTTAAATCAAGCATCCCGTCATCCGCATACTCTACACCAACTCGCAGCAGCGTGTAGTGAAAGTTGTTGAGCGCCTGGGTGATCAGGGATAGCGGGCTATCGGACTCCGAGACGATTTTCGTCGACTCCGAAGTCGACACATACCGTATCACCCCGCCTGGCGGTTGTGCCTCAATCACCCCATCTTCAATGGCCACACCATCAGGAGTGATCGTGATAGGCAGCGTCCCGTTCAGCGTTCCTGTGCCCAGGAGTCCCTTCTGCTGTTCCACGCCTAGAATCTTGGCCAGGTCGAGACCGCGTAACGAAAAGGTCGGCTGATAATGAGGCTTGGCCACATCGATCAGTAATCCAGGGCTCGTAACCGTCCCCCCCAATACATCGCAGTGGAAATCCTTCACGTCAACGACCGGCAGTCCATTCGGCAACTTCCATCTTGCCTGAAACATCGTCGCCAGATTCGTCACCTCGACACCCGTCTGCAGCGACGCAATCGTCACCGGCACTGGTTGCACCGTCGCAATCGACATCAATCCATCAGCACGCAGCGCCATCGTCGTACTCATCTCTTTCACACGATAGTCCCGATAATGACCGGACAGCTTATCTGCCACGATCTTCGCCGTCCCGGACGTCAGATCGAACCCCTGCGCCGAATCCCCAGGGCCACCGGACCACGACGCATCGACAGTCGCCGTGAATTGACCGTCCGTGATATCCATAGACAGCGGCAATCCCAGGAGCATCTTGCTCAGCCGCCGTTCAGCGCCGTCAAAGATAATCGGCCCGATCACGCCATGCAACATTCCCGGCGCCGCGCCCAAGGGCTGCTCAAGCTTGGCCATAACAATCGCTTCACGAAAGGGCGCGTCGACACGAAGCTCGGCCTTGATCCCGGCTTGATTGGCCACAAACCTGACCGTCCAATCTGTAGCCGGCAGCCCCCATGGAGCCACGTCCAGCGCCACTCCATCCACCTGGAATGTGCCCTGCGCATTCCAGGATGCCTCGGTCGTCTCAGCGTGCTGTACCCGCAATGTACCCTGAGACAAGCGAACCGGCCGGCCCATCACGCGCATGGCCGGGACTCGAACAGCCACCGTGGCAGGCCCGGCGCTGCAATGGCTGGCCGCCAGATCGCACTCCACGGTCAAAGCCTCGGCAAGTTGTAACGTGACGCTCGGGACGACCGCCGCCCCCTGTTCGATCTGCTTGGCCGTGACGGAAGACGACGGCAAGAGGATGCCCTTGACGTGCGTTCGAGCCAGCGTCACCGTTCCCCGGAACCCGCCCATCGCCTCCTTCGCCGAGAGAAGCTCCCTCACCGCCTTCGGAAGGACGCCCTCGACCCGATAGGTCCCTTCCGCCAACACCAGCTCGCCGCCCACCCCTTCAGCTCGGCTCGTTTCGAACTCGGCCACCAACGGACCTGATGTCAGACCATAGGTTACGTGCAGAGGCCCCTCGGCCATCATGCGCACCGGCCTGTTCGCCCAATACAACTTTCCCTGCACCGGCTTCGTGTTTTCAATCCGTACCGGCTGATCTCCGCGTGGGAGGATCATCCTGACTACTTCCGGAATGATGCGGGGTTGCGCATTCACCGTTGCGGTCAGCAGCACACCGGGAGCCAGGGTCCATCCCACCTCCGTTGCATTCCCCGTAAAGGTGCCCTCACAGGCGACCGTAATCTCTTTCGCAACCTCCTTCAAGGCGGGCAGCGTCATATGCACTTGGATCTGTCCATCCACATGCGTACGAGAATCCTCCTGCAGCGATGCCAATGAGGCATCAGCCGCCGCAGTCCCGGCCCAGCGTACCGCGACCTGCCCCGTCACCTTCCCCAGCTCCGGACCAATCGGAACGAGCAGGGCGATAAACGGCGCCAACTCACGAACATTCACCTCCAGCCGCCCATTGACCTGAATCTTCTGGCCATCCGGGTGCGCCTGCGATTGCCATGAAATAATGGGCTCAGCCTGAGGCCGTTGAGACGCCAAGGTGGCAGACCAGGTGCTGGCCGACTGCCCCGTCACCGTGAGTCTATAGGTCGCCGTGTCACGCCCCTGAAACGATAGGTGGCCTCCGAGTTCGCCCTCACGATACATCACGACACCCGAAATGGTGACCCGGCGAAGAGGCCCCGTGGCCTGTTCACGAAAAATGGTCACGCGATCCAGATGCAACTCCTCGAAGGGAAGAATGGGCAGGCCCCGTAACAGATCCCCGGCGGTCAACAGGGTCCAGGGCGAGTCCTCACTCTCCACTCGACCTTGAACGGCTCCTCCATCCTCACCAAGTTCAGACGTCGGAAGATTCAGGATCTGGATGGCCACATAGGGAAGAGACACCCGATCGACATGCCCATGGATTAACTGCGGCACCCGATACTGAATTTCCGCATTCGTCAACGAAACCATGACACTTTCACCAGCCAAATCCTGTTGGAACGACACGACGGGAATGTGCATCCCACTCCAGCCGGGATAGCCTAGCTGGATGATGACGTGTTTATAGCCATACTGGCGAAGCCCCTGAGCCAAGAGATACGACGCCGTCAACGGCAGGAGCAGATAGAGACTCACCAAGGCGACTAACCCGAGGAGCAGCGCGACCTGGTATCGATGAGTCAGCATAGGTTCCTGTTCGATCAACCAATCTTCCGTAGACGGTTGTCAGATAATCACGACGGATCTGTCAAGAGCGGCAAGGCCAAGGCCCTGCGTGCCCTCCCTGACGCCTCGTCCCACCATGCTCCTTCTGCGCCACCGTTGACAGGCTTTCACGAGCGCCGGTATCTTGCCTCAGTACCAATCAGTCCGTTCATACCCATCGAGTCACCCATTGCGCCCCATCTTATTCGTTCGCCATCTCTTCAACAGAGGAGTCCCTCTGAACCAACTCACGAGGCGTCTCGCACCGGCTATGCTCCTCATGCTCTGCGGACTGATCCTGGGCGTATCTCCGACCTCCGCCCCAGCCAAGCAGAGCCAACAAGAGCGTTCGAGCGACCGATATATTCATCAGCTCGATGATCTCTCGGCGCTCTGGAGTTTTTACAAGCAGACCTACATCCAACATGGCCGGGTCGTCAGTCTGGACGAACAGGGCATCACGACGTCGGAGGGGCAAGGCTATGCCATGCTCCGTGCCGTCTGGTCGAATGATCGCGCGACGTTCAATGCCGTGTGGGCTTGGACGAAGCAACACCTCCAAGTCCGCGGCGACAAGCTATTCGCCTGGAAGTGGAAAGGGGCCGTGCTCGATAGAAACTCGGCGACGGACGCCGATACCGACATTGCCCTCGCCCTTATTCTGGCCGCTCGGCGATTCGACTATCCGGCGTTCGAACAGGAATCACGGGCCATCATCAATTCGATCTGGGACCAAGAAGTGATCCGCATCGGCTCAGGCGCCTATGTCACCGCCGGCAATTGGACCAGCGACGAGGACTATCCGACGATCCATGTCGCCTACCTGGCCCCCTATGCCTATGAAATCTTTGCCTCCGTCGATGCGCACCATCCATGGGCCCATGCGATCACATCCAGCTATGCCATTCTGCACTGGCTCTACGATGAAGAAGCCCTGCCCGTCCCTCCGGAACTCATCTATCTGAACCGACAGACAGGCCACTTCACCGTCCGGCATCCCGTGACCGGAGCCTCATCCTCGTTCAGCTATGACGCCTTCCCGATCTATTGGCGCATGGCGCTCGATGCCGCTTGGTTCGGACGATCTGAAGGGCCCTTGCGCCAAAAGATGCTGGGATTCTTCCAGCGCGAATGGAAAGCCCAGGGGAAATTTGTCGACCGCTATTCCCTCAAGGGCTTGCCTCTGTCGTCGAACGAAGGACTTCCGCTCTATGCCACCGTCCAAGCCCTGGCCCTTCAGGAACAGCATGACCTCGCCCGACTGCTGAGCGAAAAGAAACTCGCCCAACTCGAAGCCGCCGCACTCGCCGGGAAACGGCTCCCCTACTACTTCCAGAACTGGCTCTGGTTCGGACAGGCCGTGTCTCTGTCGCAAGCCCGCTATTACGACGAGTTCTTGGGATTTTTGCGACCGTTCGACGTGGTCGGGTTCTCGGCTCACTTTCCCTGGGAACTCTTTGCCGTCACCGTCATGCTCTACCTGATCGCCACGTGGCATCCGGTTCTCAAATTCGCCTTTCTGGCTTGTGGGTTCAGCCTCTGTCTCCTCTACCTCTACTGGCGGCTCTTCCACACATTGAACTTCATGGAGTCAGGCGGCCCGTTTATCAGCATCGCGCTGTGGGCAGCCGAACTCTATGCCTTCTCCACCGTTCTACTGCTATTCATCCAGGTGGGGGCTGGCTGGAGATGGCGGCCTGTCCGTCCCCTTGAGCCAACAACCCAAGGCTTTGCTCCCTCAGTCGACGTCTTCATCCCGATCTATTCCGAGTCCTGCGAGATTCTCGAAAAAACCCTGATCGGCGCCTCCGCGATGGAGCATGCGCACAAGCAGATATACGTGTTAGACGACAGCCACCGAGACGAGGTCTGCCGGCTAGCTGAACGGTTCGGGGCGACCTATATCAAAGGCCCACGCCAACATGCAAAGGCGGGCAACCTGAACCATGCCCTCACGCAAACGGACGGCGAACTCATCGTGATATTCGACACCGACCATATTCCAGTGACGACATTTCTCACAGAAACCGTCCCGTTTTTCGCAGACTCCAAAATGGGCTTTGTGCAAACGCCTCACCACTTCTACAATCAGGATATTTTTCAACGGGCCCTCGGCGCCAGCCCGCGCATTCCGAACGAACAGGACCTGTTCAATCACGCGATCCAGGGCGGACGCCAAGGCTGGGGCGGGGCGTTCTTCGTCGGCAGCGGGGCCGTCTTTCGGCGGTCGGCGATCGCCGAGTTGAATGGATTTAACTTGATGAGCATCACCGAAGACATTCATACCAGCCAGCACCTCCATGCCAGGGGATGGAAGTCTGTCTTCGTCGATAAAAATTTGGCGGTCGGACTGACGGCGGAAAACCTCGCGTCCTATATTGTCCAGCGGCGACGCTGGATGTTGGGCTGTCTCCAGATTTTCTTCAAAGACAACCCGCTCCTCTGCCGGGGACTATCGCTCCGGCATCGGCTCGGTTACTTCGCCTCGCTCTACTACTTCTTCTTCCCGATCGCGCGGGTGGTATTTTGGATCACGCCCCTCTACTTCCTCATGTTTCACCTTCATCCGATTTTTGCCGATGTCTCTATTCTGGTGGCCTACCTGTTGCCATTCATGATCGTACTCCCGATGATTTCCTCCAGATTGCTGCCTGGATGGCCCAGGCTCATGTGGTCATCCCTCTATGAAGGACCAGTCAGTTTCCCGCTGTTCCGGTCGATGTTCGATCTGCTGCTCCCGAAGAACCTGGGGTTCAAAGTCACCCCCAAGGGCTTGCTCTCGGAGCAACGGTCATTCGACTGGCGATCCTCTGCCAGCCTGGCCATTGCCACCCTCATCACTCTCGCCGCAATTGCGAAAGGCCTCTGGGAGTTCTGGTATTTCGGCATCGAAAAGGACGCCTATTTCTTCAATCTCAGCTGGGCCTCCTTCAATCTGCTGACCCTGTTCGTGGGACTGCTGATGGCTTGGGAAAAACCTCAAACGCGAACAGAAGAACGCATCATCAAGCCGATCCCGTTCGAACTGCAAGCCGGCAATCTGCGCATCACAGGCACGACACACGACGTGAGTCTGACCGGGATCTCATGGTCCGGGGCATCGCCCGGTCCATTGCCTCCGACCATGGACATGAGATTGCACGGCAGAATCCCCTTCACCTGCCAGGTCCGATTGGTCTATCATGACCGGCTGTCAGGGCCTGGCGCCAAATGTGGGCTGGCGTTTCACAATCTCTCAGAAGAACATCGTCGACTCTTGCTGCTGAACCTCTATAGCGATCCCGCGACATGGGAACATGCGCAGAGGAACCGCCTGCGCAGCAGCCTCCTCATGGCAGGTCACTTGCTGATCGGTCTGCTGAAGCACTTCAGACCATTGAGACTCAGGCGGCGGCAGATACCCCGACAATGGCGACTGAGAATGATTCAGGTCCAGATTGGCGAGGGACAGTACCGCATGATCGTACGCGATGAGTCGGCTGGTGGCCTCGGGCTACTGATGTGCAACAGGAAGATTCCACTCACCATACCCTGGCTGATACGGAACAGCAGCGGACAGCAGACAGCCTATCGCCCCATCTACCGCGCCAGGATCTGGGGCCTGGTGCAGCAAGTAGGTCTCAGTGCCGCCCCCTCGACGTCACCCCTCTAGATATTCGACTCGATGCACCAGAAACCAACAAGCAGGAAAGGTTCCAGTTACATATCATGCGATTACTCTCCCTTGCCATAATCAGTTTCACGTTATTGATGGTGACCGGACTCGGCACACTCGCGCTCGCGGAAGACTTTACGGAAGCATGGTATCTCTCGCGTGGACGCGCCAACATGGAGATTGAAAACTATAAAGCGGCCATCGAAGCCTACGAGAAAGTGGTGGAACGGGACCCGAACCACCGTGAGGCCATGCGCAATCTCGGCCTCGCCTATGAAAAACAGGGGCTCAAGGACAAGGCCATCGAGACATTCGACCGGTACCTCGCGAAATACGACGACGACCCGGAGATTGCCTTTGACCAGGCACAGGCCCTGGAATGGTCTCGCTATGCCTACCGCGAAAAAGACATGTTGAAGTATTTCCGCATGGGTCTGAAGCGTAAAGACGATACGACCATGCGCCTCAAATACGCGGCACACCTGGCGCAGCATAAGGAAAGCAGCCAGGACGCCATCGCACAATACGGCAACATCCTCAACCGGCAGCCCCGTAATCCTGAAGCCCATCGGGGACTGGCAAAAGCCTATGCCTGGCTGGGAAATAACGACCTGGCCCTCTACCACGCGAATCTGGCACGGCAATCTGCGAGACGGGAGCCCGGCGATCTGACCATGCTACGCCAAGACATGCTCAAGGGACGCGAACCAACGATCGAAGGGGTGGTCGGGGTACTCGCCCAACCGGAGAAACCGTTCGAGCTCTATGGGCTTCGGATCGGATCGCGCGGCAAAGTCGATTTGACGCCGTTTACCACCACGATCCTCGAAGTCGGCGCCGAAAACTTCTGGAGTTCCAAGGAAAATCTAGCGGGCAGCTACGTCTCATTGGCCAATCAGGTTCGGTTCAATCCTTCGAATCGTTTCGACGCGATTCTGGAATACCACGGAGCCCCTCGCGGAGACGGGCTCGCGTACAAATTCGAGTACGCGCATGAAGGGCAGTCCTTCTCGATCCGCCCGGGCGTGAAGCGCGAATTCAAATATGACTCGTTCGCCTCGCTCGCCGGCTCCCGCAGCTCAGGCCAACTATTGGGCCTTGCTCGCTCGACTCTGTTCTACAGTACGGTCTCATTCGATGCGGGATCGGTTCGCGTGGACGTAACGCCCTTCGCCGGGTGGGTAACGTCTGAGCGCGTGAGTTCGAACGACCAGGTTGGGCTCGATCTCAAGACCTCTCTCCCTCTGTGGAAAACGGACCATTGGGACCTCTCGGCTGAGTATCTCTTCTACCTGACTCACTATGGAGAAAATCAGAGCGGATTTGTCCCCAGCGCGAGGGAGCCCTTGCCGGGCGGATACTTCAGCCCCCAAGTGTTCGTGAATCAAATTCCACGGTTGGCGGCCATCTACACGATGGAGAACAAGGATGAATTCACGTTTGCCGCAGGCCCGGCGATCCAATACATCGACGAATCGACGCAATCGTCGGCCTTTCGTATCGGAGGCGATGCCCATGCCTCCTACACCAATCACCTCTCGAAAGTGTGGTTGCTGAAACTGATGGCCGACTATACCCAGATCGCTAATATCTACACCCGGATCCAGTTCAACGGCCTCTTGGTCTACACCTTCAACTAAACTGAGGAGCAAAGCCTTTTTTCAATGGACAACCTGGCAATCACCATACGTAGGATAGAATTCTGGCCGGTAGATGTGCCCATCACCGACCCCTTCGTGGTTGCCACCGGCGCACGAATGGTGGCCGAGAATGTTTTCCTGCGAGTCACATTGGCCAATGGCGCACAGGGTTATGGAGAAGCGGCGCCGTTTCCGGAAGTCGGAGGAGAAACTCGTGCAAGCTGCCTGACGTCCCTGCTCCAACTCAGCAAGGCAATTCTTGGCCGCTCAGCCTCCGACTACAAACAGATCGGACAGGATCTATCTGAACAGGCGCCCGCTCATCCAGCCGCCCGCTGTGGGCTTGAAACCGCCGTGATCGATGCCTACTGCCGCGCATCGCACATCCCGATGTGGCAGCTCTGGGGTGGCGCGGACGTAAGAGCGCGAGAGACCGACATCACCATTCCTATTACCGACCTCGACAAGACCATCACCCTCGCGCGCGGCTGGTATAAGCAGGGATTTCGCCTCTTCAAAATGAAGGTCGGCAAGAATGTCGACGGCGACATTCGACGGCTCGCAGCCGTGCACCGCGAGCTCCCTGGCATCTCGTTCATTGGCGATGGCAATCAGGGCTTCTCGCGTCAGGAATGTCTGACCTTTGCGCGGGGGGTGAAGAGATTTGGCGGGACGATGGTGCTGCTTGAACAGCCGGTCGTACGGGACGACCTCGACAGCATGGCGGCGATCCGCCGAGAGACCGGCATTCCCGTCGCCGCGGATGAATCGGTCCGCTCGCTCGCGGACGCGCAAGAAGTCGTCGCCCGAGGCGCGGCGGACTACATCAACATCAAGATCATGAAGACCGGCGTGGTCGAAGCCCTGGAGATTACCTCCTTCACCAAAACGTCCGGCCTCAAACTGATGATCGGCGGGATGGTCGAAACACGCGTAGCCATGGGCTGTTCGTTCAGCCTGGTCCTGGGCCTCGGTGGCTTCGAGGTGCTCGACCTCGACACTCCGCTGCTGCTGGCCAACGATCCCGTCACAAGCGGCTACCGATATGACGTCCCATGCCTGCAACCCTGGTCAAGGTCCGGCCTCGACATGACAGCAGAACCGTCCCAGAACACCACTACTATCGAATAGATTACGCGGTCGCTTCGTCACACTTCTTACAGTTCAATGTTTCGCCAAGATGCTGGCTTCGGCCTTCCGCAGTGAGGACCCAGGACCGATTTGTCATCGGTGGCTGATGCCGCACATGTTGTCCATGGCCACATTGAAGATCGGCCACCCAATCGTTATATTCGTCTAGATGATAGCCCACGATAGGTTGCTGCATGCACAAACCGCCCTTCTATTATTTCCATCGGCTGCTCAGAGCTATGCGATGCTCGTTCCTTCGAGTGACCGCATGCTAACACGAACGAAAGGGTGCACAAGATGAGTCAGTCTACGGCGAAGATCGGCTTCGTGGGAGTCGGACGGATGGGAGCCAACATGGCCCGGCGTTTGAGGGATCAACAGGAACCCCTTATTGCTCTGTACGATCAGGATCAAATCACCGCCACCAGCCTTGCGACGGAGCTAGGTAGTGAGGCGGCCACGACCCCTGCCCGAGTCGCAGAACTCGCCGACATCATTTTCACGGTTGTATCCGACGACGCAGCGATGCGACAAATCTTTTCCCCAACCGATACAGAGAGTCTTCTCCGGCATGCCAAGGATCGGCTCTTCATCAACTGCGCCACACTTTCGCCAGATACGCACATCGAGGTTGACGCGCTGGTGACACAACGTGGAGGTCGAACCCTGGAAGCCTGTATGGCCAGCAGCATCACACAGGCCCGCCAAGGCACGCTCTATCTCATGTGCGGCGGACGGCAGGATGTGTTCGAGTCAGTGAAGCCGCTCTTGAACAAGTTGAGCGCACACTTGCGCTATGTCGGATCGGCAGGAGAAGCCGCGAAGGTCAAAGCCCTCGTCAACATGGTAATGAACTGCAATACGACCGCGCTCGCGGAAGGGCTTGGTCTTGGAGCCGCGCTCGGCCTCGACCTAACGATGGTGCGGGAGATCTTCGCCCAGACAGGAGCTGCGTCGCGCGTGTTGGAGACAGACGGTGAGGATATGCAGAATCGTGCCCATGACTGCTACTTCTCGGCTGCCCATGCCGCCAAAGACTCGGGCATCGCCCTGGTCTTAGCGAAGACCGCTGGGATCGCCCTCCCGTTGGCTCAAGCGACCTACGAGCAATATCAACGGCTAGTCGCACTCGGCAAAGGCGAGCTGGACAAATCCGCCATCTCTGAACTCACGTTCAAAGACCGGAGCTTCCACTAGACCCACGAAGGGCTTTAAGCGGATGTGATGGGCGCCATCGTAGGGCTGTGTAACAAGGACACACCGTTGGGGCAAAAAGAGGAGAATACGACACAAGCGCACAGGCTTAAGACTGACGTCTCAGAAGCGGTACACACGAATACGTCCGCAGCATGACAGGGATTACTTCTGGCCGGAGGCGGAGCCCGTTCGCTGATTGACAACCACACGGCCGCACTCTTGGCACTGCGAGTTGCCTCCGACCCCAGACCACTCAGGCTCGTTGTCGCCCGACATTCCACCGCCAACATAGATGTTCATGGCCTCGCTGGGAGTCAGCGTCGCAGCATTACCCACATACCGGACACTGGCAAACGCCGGAAGATCGGCCACGGAAACTCGGTCCACCTGCACTGCCCCATCACGATAGCTCGTCAGAAGCCAGGAGTCAGTCGCTAAAGTCGTGATCGGCAATGCGCGGACCTGATAGCTGATTTTATCTGTTGAGGATCCTATCCGTACTTCTGGCGTGTAATACTTCAACGTCCCTGTCATGGCAAACCCCAAGTCGGCAAGACTGTCCGTGTATGCATGGTTTGATGCGTAATAGAGATGCTCCACGCGCTCGACCTCGTGAATCACGATCTCTCCCTCAACAGCTTTTGCCTTGATCCCAAAGTGGTTGTACGAGACTGTAGCCGCCGAGACGAGAATCCCCAAGATGGCCACCACGATCATCAGCTCGATCAGGGTAAAGCCGCCAGGGCTCTGCATGCGGGGATTCCGAGACAGGTTCATGATCGTCGTTCGTGAGGTAATTCGATCTCAAATTGGCGCAACGCAGCTTGAATGCGATCCAACGCCTCTGTTGTAATCTGTAATTGACGGAGTGCCTCCGACCTTCCCATACCCTGAGCCAAAAGAGCCTTCGACGCGCCATCGACGGCAACCCGAGCACGAGACGATTCCTGTTGCACCGCCTCGATCCCCTACCTAACTTGACTCCAGCCTTGATTGAGCAGCTGAGCCAGATCCGTCAACCGGTCTGCCTCCCGGAACTGGAGTCGATGCGATACCATTCCAGATGCCCAGACACTGGCACTCTGCCCCAAGCGTTCGAACGCATCGGCAATGCGACGCGTGACCAGCAAGCTGAACAGAATGGCCCCTAGAAAAAACACGGGGATGGCAACCCACACCATGTCGCTCAGCAACAGTAGCTGACTCGCGGCGACCTGGCGATCCGTCAATGGCGCATCTGATAAGAGCGTAATGGCGGGCAGGACATAGGGCCCGTAAAAGGCCAGCACGAAGAACAGACAGGCATAGAGCGCCATACTCACCGCAACCTTGAACGTGTAGGCCCTCTATTCTTTTCGAACAGCCGCCACACTATGCTCAGAGTTGGAGCTGGACACGTTCAACGCCACCGTCGTCATAGCATCCTCCTGGATCGCTCCTCCGCTGAGCCCAGATTCATGGGCTATGCGCCGTCCCTTATGAGATCAAAGCGTACCACCACCTCCTGAAACCACAAGCATTTTATCGACTTACTCGCGACCGACGAATGGATCTCGGCTAGGCAGCCCCCCCATTCCTTCGGGGCACCTCGGAGTGCCTTGTTACCGCTTTTCAAAGGGGAGTTCTGACCGCTGGCCGGCAGAAAAGTAGGCCCACTGCTTCTGCTCGTTCTCGTCGAAACTTCCGAGGAATGTCACGTAGCGATCGAGGGTACGGAACTCGGCAAGTGTGATCGTACAATGCACAGAATCGATCACGCGGGCATCGAACTGGCCCACCACATACAGCAGACCCGTTCGCGTGCGATAGAGGTTCCGTCGGCTTGCATACCCCGTGTTGGGAAATAGGTCATCCTCGATGGAGCAACCTCCCGGCCCGACGAGCGTGAGTCGAAGATCGTGCCGGGAGAGGAATGGATTCGTGGCGACTCTGGTAATCGTCAGGCGCACCTGATCTGCAGGAAACTCAACTGCAGCCGGCGCTGGCACATCGCTATTGCAGGCGGCAAGAAAGAGCAGCAGGCTCACGACGCAACTTGCTCTGTACCCCCTATTCACTTTACCGCAGGAACTTTCGGCGCAGCGCCGATCGCATCCAGGCCTGCCTGAGCACAGGCATCGTCAAGCTGTGCACCTGGCGCTCCGCCGACCCCAATTCCACCAACGACCTCGCCGGCAATCTCAATTGGCAACCCACCCCCAAGGATGATCACCTGATCGTTCATCTCGCGAAGCGCTTGCAAGGTCGGCACCTTGTTGATCAGCTCAGCTAACTCGGTCGTCGGGCGACGAAGGCTGGCCGCGGTTTAGGCCTTCTTCCTGCTGCTATCGATCGTATGAGGCCCGGCCCCATCCGCGCGGCTCATGGCGCGAAGCACACCGGCGCGATCTACGACCGACACACTCACCTTATAGCCATCTTTTTTACAGGCTTCCAATGCAGCCTGGATCGCCTTATTCGCTAAGCCTACCGGTAAAACCGTCTCTTTAGGCAACTCATCGGAAGCCGGCGACAGGCAAGGCATCAGCATCACGAATGCCGCAGCGGTCATGAGCCGAGCAACGACAGAACGCCGATGAAGCAGATACAGAGATGCCATGATTCTCTCTCCTGGTGATTACGGGAACATGTATGGCAAGGAGCGTACGAAGGCGCAAGAGGTCTGTCAAGATGGCAGCGTGATCTATGGGGATTCAGGCGATGGAGCGCGGTCGTCAGCTCCAGACGACGCGCTCTTGATTGAGGAGGTAATCGATCACTTCGATGCTATTGCGCATTTGGATCTGCGCCTTTTCTGACATGGGGAGGACGGCACCAACCAGTTTGCCGGATTCGACATCGTCGAGCGACGGGATCCCGTCAAATCCACCCTTCTCAAGCTCTTGTCGGTAACTTGCCACGGTCGCCTCCAGTTTCTCTGAACAATGAATCAGCAATTCCTGCGCCAGAGATCCATCATCCATCTGACTTATGGCGTACAAGTAGCATAGCACATGGAAATCCATGCCGCAGAATGTATCTATCATATTGATTCAATGCTACTTTTCAGTCGATTGACGAGCGGCTGTTGCGGCAGGCGCAAGCGCGCCGAGATAGGGGAATTGGCCGATCTTCAGGAGGGGCGTGTCAAGACGCAGACGAAAATCGTCATGCGACGGGTCAACAAAGTACGGGTCCCCGGTAATATCTGACTGGGCCTTGAGCTCCGGAGCTGGTTGGCTGGGATCACCCGCACGAAGATAGTCGCCATCCGTATTGAAGAACGCATTGAATGAGGTCGTGGTCCGACTGGATGGGGCGATCAGAAAACCCACGCGATTCAGCCCCACCACGTTGCCGGTCACGTCACTCTGGGATTGCCCGAGAAACGCTGCCCCGCCGCCATTCTTGACCAGGGTATTGCTCACGATCACGGCGCGGGCATGGCCGCTGACCACGACGGCTTCAAACAGACTTCGGGTGATCACGTTTCGCTCTAACCGCACAATCGACTTCCCCGCAATCGAGACGCCATGATCGTTATCGTGAATGACATTCCCGATCATGACTGCCTCTGAATCGGCAAACTGCACGCCAGTCGTCTCACTTCCCCCGATGTCACAATCTTCGATCCGTACATCATGGACCTGCTGGCTAAACAGCATCCCGTTGATCTTGAGCCGACGGAGGACCAGCCCTTGCCCGTTGAATAGACCGACCGCATGGCCGCCATGATCGTTGATGGTCATGTCGCTGATCTCGACGTCCGTCGCCCCATAGGGCCACTTACCGACATGAAGAGCACCCACCACGATATCGCGCCCGACAATTGTTACCTGATCGACCCCTGCTCCGACGAACTTGATCTTCTCTTTACTGTGAATGGTCACGTCCTGATGATATTCGCCTGCCTTGACGAAGACGGTGTCGCCTTTCCTCGCGGCATCGACCGCTTCTTGAAGAGACACGAAATCTCCTGTCCCGTCGAGTGCAACCACGAGAGTCCGAGGACCCATTGGGGGACCCTCATCGGCCCACAACAAGCCGGAGCTCAAAAATCCAAACACCGCGATGGACGCAACCACTAAAATATTTTTCATGCAGAAACTCATACAGTCCTCCGCCGTGAGAAGTCAATTGCTGGGTTTGTTGTGAGGGACATACTCGCATGTTATGCTCCGCACCCATGATTCTGGTCGGCCTCACAGGCGGCGTCGCCACCGGTAAAAGCACCGTCGCCAAGATGTTCAACCAATGCGGCGCGGTGGTGATCGATGCCGATCAATTGGCTC
>JBDSKU010000034.1:0-5690 GCA_039916745.1 Nitrospiraceae bacterium | reverse complement strand
GGCGCTGATCTACACGGGCTTCGTGATGTGGGTCTTGTATGCGGTGATGCGGCTCGGCCGGCGTACTCAACTCGATATTCGCGAAGGGGTCTCAACGCTCATCGCGGGCATTGCCCTTCTCGATGCGTTGCTCATGGCTCTGGCAGGCGCACCCTGGCTGGGAATGGCCGCTGTAGGCGGCGCCATCCTGACCCGCCTGGCTCATCGTGTCGTTCCAGGAACCTGATCCCCAAAGAGATGGCGCAGAATCAGCTGTTTCACATCGACGGCAGACACAGCTCCAGGCGGTAGGTACCCTGCCTCAGACGTCATGAAGAGCGGCCCCTGCCCCGCGCTATCCGTCACCCGGCCATGCGAGCCCTTCGGCAATGTCGCGTCCAGACTGATGACATCCATCAGCATCCGGAATCCCAGCTTCTTCTGAGCGAGGCGCCAGGCGATATGTAGTTTGGGCAGGCGCAACGCCGGATCGAGGAATAATTCCACCGGGTCATAGCCCGGCTTGCGATGGATATCCACACTGCGCGCGAAGTCCGGCGCCCGCTCGTCATCTCGCCAATAGTAATAGGTGAACCAACGGTCCGAACGGGACACCGCAATCAATTCGCCGGACCGGGGATGGTCCAATCCGTAACGGCGCTTACCTGCCTCGTCCATCACCAGTTCGATTCCCGGCACCTGCTCGAGCAGTTGGTTGACCTCCTGAACCCGATTCGGGGACTTCACATAGACATGGGCGATCTGATGGTCGGCCACGGCAAATGCCTCGGATGCGCCCGCATTCAGTAATTCGCGGCCACGTTCTTCGCGCACCGCCAGCAGATTCGCGTCACGCAAAACCCGATTGATATGGACCGGCCCGCTCACATCGGTGATGCCGTACTCGGACAGGACGATGACGCGCGTTCCGTCCTTCTCGACATGTCGAATCAACTCGCCGCACACCGCATCGATTTGGCGGAGATCTCGACCGAGAGCCGGATGCTGAGGACCCAGGCGTTGCAGGTTATAGTCGAGATGCGGCAGATACACCAAGGTGAGCGTCGGCTTCTGCCGGTCGTATACATGCCGCGCACAATCGGCGATCCACTGGCTGGAGAGAATATCCGCCGCGGGGCCCCAAAAACGAAAGAGAGGGAACTGGCCCAGCGTCTGATTCAACTCCTCTCTGAGCCCGGCCGGTTGGGTATAGATATCGGGGAACTTCCCTCCATCTGCCAGGTAGATGGGACGAGGCGTGACCGTATAGTCCGCCGTCGAGTGCATGTTGTACCACCAGAAGAGTTTCGCGCAGGTGAAGGCAGGATCGATCCGACGAGCCGTCTCCCAAATCTTCTCGCCTTCCACCAATCGATTGGACTGTCGCCAGAGAAAGACTTCCGCCAGATCGCGAAAGTACCAGCCGTTGCCGACGATCCCGTGATCGCGGGGCAAGAGCCCTGTCAGGAACGTCGACTGAACTGAACAGGTCACGGCAGGTGTAATCGTCGAAAGGGGACGGACCCCGCCACGCTTCGCCAAGGCGGCAAGATGCGGCGTATCCTCGCCGAGTAGATCGGGCGTGAGCCCGACGACGTTAAGGACGAGTGTGCGGTGCATGAGATTGGAGAGGGGGCTCAATGACCGGATTCTGTCCCCGGAGAACGGAGTTCCCCTCCCATAATTGACGCTGGTCGACCGGGGTATGGGCATCCGACGGACCGAGGTCGAGACGTCCGGACTGACGGAAAAATGCGATCGGGTTTTCCCACGCAATCCGGGCGATGGTATCGCGCGGGATACCCGCCTCTCCCATCGCCTGTACGGTCTTGGGAACCTTGAGGGGATCGCTGACTCCCCAATCGGCGGCGCTGTTGATGAGAATCCGCTCACCGCCATAGTGCTTCACGAGCTGGACCATCCGTTGTTCATCCATCTTGGTCTTCGGATAGATCGAATGTCCGGCCCAACAGCCGCTGGCCAGTACCAGCTCGAGCGTCTCCTCGTTGTTATGGTCGATCAGAACCAGTTCCGGACGGATCCCCGATTCCCGCACAAGGTCTAACGTGCGCTCCGTCCCCCGTTTCTTATCGCGATGGGGGGTATGGACCAGCACAGGAAGACCGAACTCCTTTGCCAGGTCGATCTGTGCCAAGAAATACTTCGCCTCCGCATCGGTCTGGTCGTCGAACCCGACTTCGCCCACCGCCACCACTCCATCTTTATCGAGATACTGCCGCAACAGATCGACGACGCCCTGCGCGACCCTCGGATTGTTGGCTTCCTTTGGATTGAGGCCAAGCGTACAGAAATGGCGGACTCCGAACTGGCTTGCACGGAAACGCTCCCAGCCGAGCAGCGACAGAAAGTAGTCTTCAAACGTCCCGACGTGTGTGCGAGGCTGGCCGACCCAGAAAGCCGGCTCCACGACCGCCGCGATCCCGGCTTCCGCCATCGCGGCATAGTCGTCGGTCGTTCGGGAAGTCATATGAATGTGCGGGTCAAACAACATCATCGTGCGTTAGCCTCCACTCGTAATGAGTTGAATATCCTCCGGCACGGGACGTCCGGCGGCGGTCCGCTCCTTCACACAGTCCCCTGCCATCCTTACGAGAGCCGGTACAATCCTGGTCGCGAGCCCTTCAATCCGCCGCAAAGGCATACCGATGAAGATCGCCTTCATCACCATTTGGTTGAAAGGCAGCTCCGGGAAATACCGAACCGGATAGGGATTCTCGCAGGCGATTGCTTCAAAGACCGTCTGCACGTTCGACCGGCAGGCTTCCACTGCGGTCGCGAGAAAGCGATCCGGATCCGACAGAAGGGGCAAGGCACGCAGCAGCGCTTCGCGCTCTGCATTGTCGCCCCGTGCATAGAGGCCATCGACAAATTCCGTCTGCTCATCCGCCTTCAAACCTTCAGCGGCACACAAGAGGAGAACCGTTCGACCAAGTTCGTGAAGCGCCCGCCCTTCATAGAGGGGGAACCCGAACGAAGAGAGCCTGCGGACTTCGTCGGGATCGCATGCCAGCGGCGAGCTCCCGAGCATTCGAGCGGCCCTGGTATAGGATTTGGCAAACGCGTCCTTCGAAAAGGACTGCGTAAGCTCAGCAAAGACAGACTCCCACCATTGCCTCGACGCCTGAGTACAGCGACGACAGATGAGATCGTGATAGAGGCTGGTCGGTGTATTCACAGTCCTACACGCCTCACGGAAGGGTGGCCGCGTCACTCAAGAGTGTGTGGAGCTCGTCTTGCGAGAGTTCCCGAGGATCTTTGTAGGCAATTCCCACGATAGCCCGAATCTTCTGGCTGCTATCTCGAACCGGCAAGGCCACGCCGGATCCTGCATTCACGGCCTTCGCACCCGGACGGACATTGCCTGAATTATCTTCCTTGAGATTACAAGTCACGACCGGTTCATCACGCTCCCACGCCAGACCGGCCATACCCTTTCCCCGTGGGATCTGCGCGATCAACTCGCGGACATGAGGCGGAATGTTGAGCGCTGCGGACAGCACCAGCATTTCGCCTTCGAGCAGATGTACCGTTCCCGATACCCCGCCATGCCCCTCGACAAACCTCGAAAGCCATCCGACATGATCCATTGAAGGCAACACATGACTCATACAATAACCTCTGTGAAGGCATGATACTGAAAAGCTCAGCTATTGGGAAGGCAAACTTGAGTCGTCCCGCTACGAGAACGGACGCCGAGCCACCAGATTCAACCACAGGCCTTTCCGTTCTTGATTAGTCACAACCCGCAACATGACGATCTCCCACCCGGCGTGGCGCAATGCGTTCGCCAGCTCAGCTTTTCTCCATCGAGCAAAGTAACGGCCAGGTAGCCACCCCCGTTCCAAAATCCGGCTTCTGGTTCCATAGGTGAGCGTCGCAGCAAGGAGTCCACCAGGCCCCATCAGACGGTGAAGTTCCAAGAATACCTGCCCTGCTGCGGGCTTGGGCAGATGCATCAATGAAGCCGCCGCCCAGATGCCCTCCAGGCGACCCGAGTGAAGAGGGAGAAATCGCATATCGGCAAGGACGAGCGGTAAGGAAGAAACACGGGTTTTCCCAAAGCGAAGCAGCGGTAAGGTGCGGTCCAACCCGATGACACGGTAGCCTGCGGCCTTGAGGTATCGGGCATCCTGCCCACCACCGCAGCCTAAGTCGAGGAGGATTGCCCGTTGAGGCAACAACGACAGCCACTCGACCAGCAGGGCCGGACGCTTATATCGCGGCTTCCCCCAGCGCGTGAGGAAGACCCGCGCCTCGCGATCGTAGGTCTCAAGCGTCTGTGCTACGACGCGGCTTGTGGTATGGTACCCTGTCGAACGAGCAGCCTTCACGTGGAGACGATCGTGGTCATATCTCGTGAGAACCTCTCAGTCATCCTGCTTGCCCTCGCCCTCACCGCGGCGTCCCATGCCGAAGCCGCCGATCCGCCCTGCGACAAGTATCCCGCGACCAAGCAGACCACATGTGCAGCGGTCTGGAAAGAGCTGAACCAGGAGGACGGCCCCTCGATCTCACAGTTTGGACTGGCTCAATTGAAGCGGCGCGAGGAAGGCAAAATCAACGCCCAACAACACCTCGCTGAGAACATGACCTTCATCAAACAGTCCACTGAGAAACGCCTCGAACGGCTCCGCGTCAGGATGGAAAAAGAATAACCCGACGCTTGCCACGAGCTAAACTCTAAAAAACTGATTCGTCTCTTTTTCTAAACCGATTTCGGTCTCCGGTCCATGCCCCGTTACCACCGTCGTCGCATCATCAAGTGAATAGAGCCGCTCGCGAATCGACCGCTCGATGGTATCGAAGTTTCCGCCCCAGAGATCGGTCCGCCCGATACTGCCGCGGAAAAGCGTGTCGCCGGCGACAACCATGTTGTCGTTCGGGAAATGAAAGCTCATGGAGCCGGGAGTGTGGCCTGGCGTATGGATGGCGACCGCAGACATCTGGCCGACCAACAGCTTTTCCTCATCCTTGATCCAATAATCCGGCAACGGAACCGGCACGTAGGCCACGCCGAACATCTGACATTGCATTTCAAGGTTCTTCCAGAGCTCAAGATCATCCTGATGCAGGCAGATCGCCGCCCCCGTCGCCTTCTTCATTTCTCCGGACGCGAGAAAATGGTCGAAATGGGCATGGGTATGGAGAATATACGTGACTGTCAAGCCAAGCTGCTGCACCTCGCGCAAGATTCGTTCATGCGCGCCACCGGGATCGACAACGATCGCCTGCTTCGTCACCGGATCGCCGATGATGGAGCAATTGCAGCCGAGAGGCGGGACGGAAAATGTTTTTCGGATCAGGGGCGGAGTCATATTCGCATGCTATCGCTCTCGCCCCTCAGGGCGCAAGGTTGGGTTCGCCTTCCGGCTCTTGCTCTTCTTCAACCTGGATGGTCCAAGCGACGGCGGTATCAAACTGCCTCCAGGTTTGGCCTTGACGGCGGAACCACACGAGAAATCCTGCTCCGGTGCCATCAGTGCGCAGGACCTCGACATACTGCAAGGCCTGATCGTTGCGGAGGTTTCGCGCCACGCGAGAAAAGGCCAGGCGCTCCAACCGCGGCGAGGCCTGAACCGATTTGGCATGGGCCACTATCACAGGACGTGCCAGAGACACTTCAGGCTCTTCAATCTGGTCCCCCGTGGCAAACCGATAGCCGACCCCAAAGTGAAATCGCCCTTCGAGCC
>JBDSKU010000033.1:0-11731 GCA_039916745.1 Nitrospiraceae bacterium | reverse complement strand
GTTCATTGATGGCCACGAACAGGATCGTCTGCCCGTCACGACGAAGCGAGGCTGCGTTGTCGTCCAACGACGTCAGACTCTGGCTTGATACCCCGATCTCCTGCCGCAAGAACGCAGCCGTCCCGATGGCGATGCGACGACCTGCCACCGTCCCGGTCACACCCTTTCCCGTCGCCGAATGGAACTGCTCGACCGGGACGCACGAGATGCCTCGCCCTTCCGCTCCCGTCACCACCGCTGAAGCCAACGGATGTTCGCTGCTCCGTTCAAGACTCGCGGCGAAGCGTAACAAATCGGCATCGGTCCAGGGTGGCACAGATCGGATCGAGAGCAATTTCGGCTTGCCCTCCGTCAGGGTTCCGGTCTTATCGATCACGAGCGTATCCACCTTACCGAATATCTCCAGGGCTTCAGCCTTCTTCACCAACACACCAGCCGTCGCCCCGCGACCGGTCCCCACCATGATCGACATCGGCGTCGCCAATCCCAACGCACAGGGACAGGCAATGATCAGGACCGCTACGGCGTTGACCAGCGCATAGGCCAGCTTCGGCTCCGGACCCCAGATCGCCCAGGCCATGGCCGTCAGCAACGCAGTAGCCACCACCAGCGGAACAAAATAGGCGGCCGCCACATCGGCGAGACGCTGGATCGGCGCCCGGCTCCGTTGCGCCTCACTCACCATTTGCACAATTCTGGCAAGCATCGTGTCTCGCCCGACTCGTTCAGCGACCATCACGATCCCGCCCGTGCCATTGATGGTCCCTCCGGTCACCCGAGTCCCGACTATTTTTTCGACCGGGATCGATTCCCCGGTGATCATGGATTCATCGACAGAGGTCATACCTTCTTGGACCATCCCATCGACCGGTACTCGCTCTCCCGGCCTGACGCGTAATCGATGGCCCACCTGAATCTGCTCAAGCGGCACATCTTCTTCCTGTCCGTCCGACTTGATCAGTCTGGCGGTCTTTGGCGCGAGGCTGAGCAAGGAACGAATCGCGGAACTCGTCTGACTCCGAGCCTTCAGCTCAAGAACCTGACCGAGCAGGACGAGCACCGTAATCATGGCCGCGGCTTCAAAGTAGACGGCAATCGAACCGTCATGCAGTCGGAAGGAACCGGGGAGCAGCGTCGGCGCGACGGTGACCATCGTGCTGTAGCCATAGGCCGCGCCCGTTCCAATGGCAATGAGCGTGAACATGTTGGGCGCCCGGTTCACCACCGAAATCCACCCTCGCTGGAAAAACGGCCAGCCACCCCAGAGCACCACCGGCGTCGCCAACAGCCATTGCGCCCAGTTCCTGACCGAGCCGGCCAAGGCCTGCGGAAGGGAGAGACCGGGAATCATATCGGCCATGGCCAAAAACATGACCAAGAGGGAAGGTCCGAGACAGATCCAGAACCGCCGACTCATATTCTCAAGCTCGGGATTCCGTTCATCCTCAAGCGAGACGACTTTGGGTTCCAGCGCCATTCCGCAAATCCGGCAAGCGCCCGGTTGAGTCTCCAGCACCTCCGGGTCCATCGGACAGACGTACTCGACTAATCCGCCAGACGGAACGACCTCGACGCGAGGAAGCCGCTGTTCAACAGGTGTCAGATAGTAAATTGGATCGGCTCGGAACTTGGTGAGACAACTCGTCGCACAGAAGTAGTAGGTCTTCCCTTGATACTCGTAGGAACCGGCTGCCGTGGCCGGCTGCACCGTCATCCCGCAGACGGGATCAATGGCCCCCGTCACGACCGAGGCAGGCTGCAGCATCGGAAGGGGTCTTCGTGTCGTCGTCGGAGCGGGACTGACCGGCTGTGGCTGCAACGCCTGCTCCGGATCGGCCTTGAATCGCTCCAGGCAGGAGAGGCCGCAAAAATAATAGCGCTCGCCGCGATGCTCGTGACTTCCGGCCGCCGTAGCCGGATCCACCGTCATGCCGCAGATCGGATCAATCGCCACACCACCCCCCCAACCGTGGCCGCAGGCCGATGATCTCGACTGCGCCCATCGAGCGAGCACTGTTTCATTGTGCGCGCTCTGGGAGCAAGGAGATCGTCTACCTGTGGCCGCACTCCCTCACTTCTTCTTGTCAGAATCTAGAATGCTCTGAATGATCAACTTCAGATTCTCAGGATCGATCGTCTCCGCCTTGATATTTCCGTCGAGGAGCACGGTCGGCGTCTGCTGTACCTTGATGCGCTCGCCCCATTTGCGCCCCTCTTCGAAAATCTTGGCGGGCTTCCCGCTGGCCATGCCTTCTTCAAAGGCCTTCGGGTCGAGACCGACTTCCTTGATCAAGCCTTCCCGAAGCGAACGATCCAGCACTCCGGTCATCTTGTCTTTGTGGATGGTGCGAAAGAGGACCGCTTTCATTTCACTCCCCTTCCCCATCAGCTTCGCCTGCTCGTACATATCGAAGGGAGTCGGCAGCTTGCCATGAATCACCGGGAACCCCACCATCGTCGCTTCAAGCTTGTTCCCGAACTCTTTTTGGAGGAGCGCCAACCCTTCTCCGTCGAACCGGTGACAATGCTGGCAGTAGAAGTCGGCGAACTCGATCAACTTCACCTTGCCGGGAACATGCGTGGAAACTTCGTCCTTCAAGACCTCGAACTTCCCCTTCAAGTCGGGAGTGGCAGCGGCGGCTGGTGAGCCCCCCAAGCCAACGACACACCACACCATCGCGCATACCGCCGAGGCCCATCGTGCACCCTGTCTGTTCACCATACCGTCTCCTTTCTTGAATCAATACCGATCGCTCATTATATCGAATGTGCCAAGAACTTACTCTTCACTCTTTGCTATACTGTCACCATGTTATCGCGTACCCTCTGCGCTACCCTGGCCTTGCTCATCGCGCTCACCGGCTGTGCCTCGACGCAAGAAGCGGAGGATGGCTCGGACGCCCAGGCACTCACCTTCCTTCAACTCAAGGCCGCACCGGACTCCGTAAAAGGTCAATCGGTGGTCTTCGGCGGCATGGTCTTGACGGCCCGACGACTCAAAGACGGCACGAGAATCGAAATCTTACAGCTGCCGCTCGATCGATCGATGCATCCCGGATACGACTTGACCCAATCCCAGGGCCGCTTCCTCGCGCTTCAGCAAGAATTCCTCGATCCCGCCACATTGCCCCATGGCACCAAAATCACCGTGACAGGCAGCGTGGCAGGATCGATTGCGCTACCCCTTGATGAGACCGAATACATCTATCCAATAATCGATGTGAAACGTTTACAGGTATGGAGTGCCGCTGAAGAAGCGGCACCTCGGATCAGGTCTCAGATGGGCCCTGGTGCGTATTGGGGCCCCTACTGGAGTCCCTTCTACCGCCCCTGGCCCTATCGTTGGTAGCGGCGCGCGGACAGCCGAGCCAGCAATTAACGCCCCTCGGTTCCGACAATGCGTTCCACACGATCGTCGCGCCCCCCGAGCTTGAGATACCGATGATATTGAGCCAGTGCCTTCGGCAGATCTTTCCGGTTCAACTCATAGAAAACACCCAAGTTGTAATGCGCTTCCGCATAGTCCGGTTTCAACTCAACCGCTCGCTCGTAGGACCGTTCCGCCTCTTCAAGCCTGTTGAGACCGGTGTAGATCACACCGAGGTTCATGTGCGCTTCGGCATACTCCGGGCGGTACCGTAACACCTCGAGAAATTCCCGCTCCGCCTCGTTCGGCCGCCCCTGGCTCCGGTAGATAAAACCAAGATTGTAATGCGCATCGACCAAATCGGGCTTGGCGGCAACCGCCTGGTTGTACGAATACGCCGCCTCAATGAGGTCATTATTCCTCTCGGCAATACGCCCATTCAAGTACCAGCCGTTCGCATGTTTGGGATTCGATTTCGTCAGCCGGCGCAGCATGTCGCTCGCCGCTTTGGCCTCGCCCTGGCCGTCATAGAGGGTGGCCAAGGCAAACAATGCCTCGGGCTGGTTCGGAACCACGGTCAACAGACGCTGGTACGTCCGCAACGCATCGGACGACTCACGCCGCTGCTCATAGGCCTTGGCCAAGTCGAGATAGGATTCGGCATGTTTCGGATTGACGTCGATGGCTCGCGTCAACGCCTGCTCGGCCTCTGCCGACTTCCCTTGCGCCAGATAGACTTCGGCCAGATCGTTCAGCGCTTCTGCGTACTTGGGTTTGAGCTTCACGGCATGAGTGAACGCCTCAACGGCTTCGGAGGGATTTCGCTCTTTAAAGAGGATTTGGCCTAGCAGGCGATAGGCCTCGGCCGATGAGGGATTCAACTCGATGGCTTTCCTAACCGCCTCGGCTGCGGCGGCGAGATCGCCTTGGCGTAACAAGGCCGCACCACGATCAAAGGCTTTCGTCGCCGCATCGGGCGAAACGGCCATACCTTCATGGACTCCGGTAGCGATGAGAAGGGCGAACAGCGCGCAGCCGGACAAGCGTGATCTGCTCCCCATTTTTCGCACTGCCATGCACCCTCCCGGCCACGCGATTTCACGGATGGATCGCTCGGACTATAGCGAGCACAGGAGGTGAAATCAATCCGAGTCGAGGTCGGGGAAGCGCGAAACGCCCCTCCGACACTCATGCCCTCTTGAAACCCAGGAGAAACATTGTCTACAGCGCATCCAACCAGAGAATTATCGGCGCAGCCCCAACTCGCCAGGCAAACTTCTAGAACAGCCCCAGCGTCACGCCGCCATAGATGGCCCGGCCATAGCCGGCGAAGAAGGCCTGATTGCCTGCGGCAGCGCCTGTTGTTTCACCCCCGATCACCTGGCCGGACGCGGCGTATTTCTTATCCGCAATATTGTCCAGCTCCAAATACAACTTGGCGAATCGGAACCAGGAGTTTTTTAATTCGAAATTCTTGTGAATGTTCACATTCGCGACCACATAGGAGGGGATGCTGAACGTGTTGCTGTTGTTCAGGAAGTAGCTGTTGTAATAGCTGCCTTCGACCCAGCCGCCCCATCCGGTCGGCGCATGGTCGTATGCGACTTTGCTGTTCAATACGTCTGTCGGCACATTGGGTACCTGCTTGCCGTCGCGGACCAGGAATCCGGTTGCGGTCCGATCTGAGAAATTGACGTATCTGGCATCGATGTGTGTATAGGCGCCGGAGATTCGCGCGCCGGTCACCGGGCGCCAATCGTAGGATGCTTCAATGCCCATGTACTTAGAAGAGTCCGCATTGGCAGAAGCTGTGTTCGCACCTGATATCGTCTGCGTGATGATCTCGTCTTTGAAGAAGGTCATGAACCCGACGAGTTGGACTGTGAGGGTCTTGTGCAGCTTGGACTCCGTACCGATTTCCAGATTGAGGTTCTTCTGCGGTTTCAGATTAAAGTTGGTCCCGGGAAGCCCAGTGACGGGATTGCGCAAGAGCTGGCTCATTTGCGGGATGCCGTAGCCAGTCGAAGCCCGAATCCAATGTCGATAGGCCTCCGCTGGTTTCCAGGTGAGCGACATTTCCGGCGCCCAGTTTGAGTAATCAAGACTCGCGTTGGCACGCGAGGACCCCGCGCCCAACCCGCCGGCCGCGTCATAGTTGGTCGCCTGCACGCTGACGCGCGACTGTTCGAACCCAAGCCCGGCCGCCAATATCCAGGTCGGCACGAATTCCAGTTCTTCCCGGACGCGGGCACCGATGTTGAAAATCGACCCGCGGGAGTTCTGAAGCAAGGTCCCTTTCGTTCCGAAACCGTCGGCAAGATTCTGAAACGAATTGGCTTTCTGGTCCATCTCGTTGACAAAGAAACCGACATAGCTCTTCAGCGGCATCTCTCCAAGCCGGCCATCGTGCCGCAAATCGGCATAGTGCTTGTAGTTGAGATTTGTGTTCTCGGTAATCTGCGAAAATGTTTGCTGGATGTCTTTGACGTCGTAGTCGGCCTCTATCGTCAAGACGGTATTCGCGTCGATCTGCCGCTCGTACATGCCCCCCAGGATCGTGCGACGATCGACGCGGCTTTGATTGAGCAAGAGGGCGTTGGCGCAACCCGCGTTGTAGGTCCCGGGCGTACAGATTGTTTGCGCTCCGCCTGCCTGCCGGTCGTTGGCGGTAAACTGGGCTTGAGTGAGTCTCGTCGGCACTTTTGTATTCAGCCAGTTGGAGATCGCCTTAACATAGAAATTCTGCTTGTCATCCACCTTGAAGCGAAAATTGAGGTTAAGCGTCTGGGTGTTATAATTGCTGTTCTGGATATAGCCGTTTTCCGCCACCTGACTCGCAAACATGGCGATGTCGACTTTGTCCGTTTCTTGGCCGACGGCAAGGCCGTACTTCTGGTACCCGTAGGAACCGCCCGACAAGAAGGTTTCGACTCCGTTGATGTCGCTCCCCCGTCTGGTCCTGAACTGAACCATTCCACCGAGCGCGTAGTTGTCGTACAGGGAAGACGACGCGCCTCGAGTCACTTCGACGCTCCGCATAAACCAGGGATCTTGCATGTCGAGGCGTGAGAGCCCATCGGATTGAGTCTGGATGAATCCATCTTCGTATATCTTGATATCCCGAGTCGCGAAGGTCGTTTTGGCACCCTGGCCACGAATCATCATGCTAAAGTCACGTGGTCCGTTCGCCTGGCGCAAAACCACGCCCGGGAGTGATTCCATCGACTCCTTCATGGTCCGAGTCGGTTGGGAATCAGTTTCAGATGGAAGGGTGGCAGAAAGTGAAACACCTTCCGGTCGCTTGTAGACCCGCTTGCTGACGATGCTGACATCGGATAGCTCATATTCCGGCATCGCTTCGGACTCTTGCGGCGCCACCTTCTCGGTCACCACCTTGGGTCTGTCGCTTGAGGGCAACTGATTTTCACGGCCTTTCTGAAGATCTTCCAGCTCTTGGAGAATGCCTTTGAGCTGTTCACGCAATTGTCCTTCACGTTGTGTGGCCGCTGGCTGTGCCGGCTCCTGTGCTGAGGCCACCTGATTCATCGCAGCAATACCTCCGAGCACTGCGACTGCCATAACGACTTGCCCTACTCGCTTGAACGACACCATGGCCCTTACTCCTTCTTAGAATGAGAGATGGCACAACTGCCTCCGCACAGACAGCGGCCGCACACTGTGCCGCCCTGTCAGTACAGGGAAGATGACGAATGCACGATGCCTGGATGAAACCTTACGGACGAGGAGGCGCGCGGGACTGCGCCGACTGCTGGAAGAGGAACGACGACAGGGACGTGGCGACCCACAGCAGCATCGCGAGGAAGTGAAGTAGCTGCGTCTGTGGGACGGCCGCCGGGAGATCGACGGTCGGACTGGCGTGGCAGGCCCAGGCACAGAGCGAAGAATGCGTCACGCCTCCGGTGTGATGATGGGCTGACCGTGGCTGGCTCCCGTGCGCAAAGAGGCAGGCCATGGCACTGACCGATAGCGTCAGGTACAGCGTAGCAATCGCCAGAGCCAGCGGGACGAACCACTTCCTCATTGCCCGCGCTCCATGATCTGCCGCATCACCGCCACCGCCTCCGGACTATCCCAGGCGCGAGGTCCGACCGCTCTCCCGACCAACGCGCCATCCTGTGCAATCACGATCGTGGTCGGGAGGCCGCGCACCATGAAGGAGCGTGACACTTCCTGATCTTCATCGAAGAGAACCGGCAGGCTGACTCCCAACTGAGAGAGAAAATGGGCGATCCCCTGACGCTGCGAATCCGTCGTGACGGTCAGGAGAGCAAATTGTGCCGGGTCCAACTGCTTCTGCAAACGAGCCAACGACGGCATTTCTTCTTTGCAGGGCCCGCACCAGGTGGCCCAAAAGTTGACGAGCACCACCTTCCCTGCCAGCTCGCTCGACTTCACGACCTTGCCATCCAGCGTCGTGAGTTCAAAAGGCACCGCCATGCTCCCAGCCGGCAACCGGCTCATCTTGAGCGAGAGAAAGGGATCGCCGGCCAACGCGGAGCCAGCCGAGATGACGCTCCATACAGAGAACACCGCCGCGATCGTCGTTCTTTGCCATGACGCAGACACGTTACGGCTCCTGCCTCGCAATCACTTTCGTCGCCGGCAACTGGATCGTTTGCACGACCATCCGATGGTTCGGCATGGCATGCTCCATCCAAGCCAGGGCAGCAACCCCTTTCGAGTTCATCGAGAGGGAGGGTGTCTGGCCCTTCTTCTCGTTCAATTTCTGTGGCGTGCTAAACGTCTGTCCGCGATCGAGGGAGACACTCATCACCACCTCACGCCGGACCGGCGATTGTTCTTCCCAGACGATGACGAGACGCCCCTCAGGATCGACCGCCATCTGCGGATGATCAGGAAAGGTTCCCTTGGACACATTCAGTTTCTGTTTGGGTGAAAAGGTCTCCCCGTGATCGTCCGAGTAGGCCAGGAACACCGCCGGAGTCTCATCGACGCCCTCGGTATACCAAACCACATAGAGCCGCCCGAACCGATCGGCCCCGATCGAGGCAGGCCGATGCGGACAGCCGGGGAAAACCCAGCGATCCTGGCCTACAATCACCGGTGAAGAAAACGTACTCCCGCCGTCTGTGGAACGCGCGACGACCGTTTCACGGAGATCGCCAGGGAGAATCTTGCGCCAAGCTACATAGAGCGTCCCGTCCGGTCCGGTCGTGAGAGAAGTCCGACAACAGACACAGGTGTTGTCATCCACTTTGAGGTTCTTTGCGACGGTACGTCCATGATCGGTCGAGCGCGTCACGAAGGTGCCCGATTCCTTCTTGCCCTCTCGCCCATCGATCCAAGCCATATGCACGACGCCGTCAGGAGCGACATGGATCGAGTCGAAACTGTGGCCGATGACCTGCGCATCGTCGTTCACGAGAATGGACGGGAGAAATGTCTTGCCGCCGTCCGCGGACCGGCTCAGCCTTAGTTCGTTCGAGAATGGCTTGTCCACGGTCACGTTCGGATGGGTCAAGGCCCAGGTCAGGAACACCGCGTCTCCGGCCACAGCCAGCGTCGGCGCTTCCTGTCGCATGTAGGGTGCCTCGGTCGGCTGGTTCACGATGACCGACGCCCCGATCGGCCCTTCCGGCTTCTCCGTTCTCGAATAAAACACCGTGCGTTTGTCCTTATCCTCCTCCACCCAGGCCAGCGAAATACGGCCATGCTCGTCGATCTGGACGGAAGGACCGACGACCGCTCTCACAGGACGATCGGTCGCCAGTTTCAGGCCGAACCGCAAGGCCTGTTCTGGCTCGGCCAGCGCGAGCGACGCAAGCGAGACAGCCCCGATCGCAATTCCTACCATCCAGGCCAGTCTTTTGGTTCTACCTATCCGGTCGATCATGATGCACCTCACTGTGCCCCTCGAATAGACAGGGGTAGGTCTCACCCGATTGAACCTTGGCCAGCGCGCACCCGGACATCGACGCAAACGACTCCATCGACTACCCCCCGAGGCTATAGACCATCGGAACCAATACTGAGACTTCGGCCGCGCCGATCGTATTCGTCATGTGCAGCGGACAAGCCAGCCGGATGGCCTCCATGGCCGCGTTGTCGAGGGACTCGTAGCCGGAGCTTCTATGCACCTTCACTTCGGACAGTTGGCCATCGGATCGGATCACTGCGCGCAGCACGACCTTCCCTTCCCAGCCATTCAGGCGCGCAGCGCTGGGATAACGTTTGACTTCAGCCAGTCTCCGCCTCAGCGATTCGGCCAACCAGCCATAATCGGCTTTGACTGCAGGAGTCGAACGGGTCGCCATCGCCACTTGCGGCGCGGATTCTCTCACCACAGGCTCCGTCGGCTTCTCGTCGCTCACGGCAGCAGTCCCCGGCGCTGGGGGGACCGGCGGGGCGGGATCGTGCGTAGCAGAAGCCGTCTCAACCGCACGTGCTTCGACAGGATGAACGGACGCGTCGGCTGTCACGGCCTCTTGCACCGGCGCCGCGGTGATCGCAGGTTCAGCGGTCACTGCTTCACGGTGAACGACAGGAGCCATCGACTCGACGACGGCCTGCTGAGTCCGCTGAACCTCTGCAGGCTGTTGTTCCTTAATTGGCGTCACCGTCTCGGTCCTCGTTTGCACCGCCATGGTCTGTTGAGTCGGCTGGCTAGTCTCGACCACCTGACGAATCTCGCGCTGCACCACCGGCGTCACCTCGTGAGTCTGCACGGCCTGCGTGACCATCTGAGATTGCGCGGGAGCGGGAGCGGCCTGAGGCTGAATCGGCTTCGCAGGCTCCGGAGTTGTTGCGGTTTCAACCTGACGCGATTCCTGAATCCGTTGTGGCTCGATCAAGGCGACGTCCCACGTGAAAGCTTCTTTCGGCACGATGGATTTGACCTGTGCCATAAGCCCGAGGGCCAGGGTCAATGCCAGGCCGTGAAAGAGCGCAGACACCACCCATCCTTGCAGTCGATGCTGTCCGTTCGGAATGCACGTCACTTGATCACCGCCTTGGCCACCGACTTCGCCGGCACATCGGCCTCGCCGAAATCCGATTCGCCCCGGAAACTGCCCGGCATCGTGATCCCTTCACTGCCGGCCGGTTTGGCTTCAACTTGCTTGATCTTGTCGAACGGGATGTTGTTGGTTGTGCTCCTGCGCTTGACCGGAAGATGCCGCAGTTCGTGAGGAACGAAGGCGGTCTCGCTGACTTTTTCTTCCCAATAGAAAATAAGGTTGCGGATTTCGGTATCGACCCCCTGCGCATCCGCCATCACCGCCGTGAACGTTTTCTCGGTTTTGGTCTCGGCCTGCGCGATCGATGCTGCCTGGAGCAGTCCACCGACGGCGCCTCCTGCCGCGACGGCAAGCATCAACAGACAACATGCCCCTCGACCGTCCATCGCCCCAATCTTCGTTCTTCTCATCCTCGTACCCTTCTCAGATCCTTTTAGAACAACCCACCGCCTCAACCTTACGATCACGCCTATTTCAGCGACGCGGCTTTCAACATGGAGGGTGCCTGGAGCCGAGCGACTATCTCCTGAATTCTCTGCTCGGTGAGTAACCCGCCCTTGATGTATTCCTGCACCCGGCCCTGTTGATCGATAAACACACTCACCGGCAAGCCAAACACTCCAAACTGGTTGGCGACTTTGTTGTCGCGATCCATGAGGACCGGGAACGTATGGCCATACTGTTTGATGTGTTCGCGCACGTTCGCATCGTCTTCCAGCTCGTTGATCGCCAGCACCACGAACCCTTTGTCACGAAGCTTGTCGAAGCTGGCCTGCATAGCCGGCATTTCGGTCGTGCAGGGCTTGCACCAGGTGGCCCAGAAGTTCACGAGCACAATCTTGCCGCGGTACTGATTGAGGCTCTGTGCCTGACCCTCCAGATCGGCCAGGCGAAAATCTTCTGCTGGCATGCCGACCACCGGGACACGCGAGCCCATGCTCCACCCGTCGAAAGCGGGCAATCCCACCAATGCGATAAGCAGCAGGATCGCAACAGGCCGGGCGTTGGTATTTCTCGATCTCATATCAGCCTCCTCGCGTCAGCCGTTCCCCTTAGGATAGGCTCAGCATTTGGAACGAGCGTGTCAGCCCAAAGATGTAACTGGTTCCCTGTGCCAGACTGTTGTTGGAATCCCGCGCAAATGGAATCTGCGCAAAGAAATAGACCGACGTCATGTTGGTCCAGCTCGACTCAATCATCTGTCCGAGGTTGATCTGAAACCCAGGCGAAAAGGCATAGTAGGTCGATCCGGTGGTCGGCACCGAACGATTTTTGATGGTCGGATCGATCACCTGAGGTTCATCAGGAAACGTCGCGTCGGCAGGTGTTGCAGAGCGAGAAAGAGAAGAACTGAAATTATCGTGCA
>JBDSKU010000032.1:0-7697 GCA_039916745.1 Nitrospiraceae bacterium | reverse complement strand
AGTTCTGTCAGGGCCGTGTGATAAAAGGAGCAGGGAATCTTTTCTCACCGAAGTGTCCACCGCCCTTCTATCTTTTTCCTTGAGGGCGGGCTAGCTGGTCTCCCACTGCGCCGGTCTGACTAAGGCTTAACTCAACTCTTCACCTGCATTCAGCGAGGCGGCTGATGTGGTCTCACTGCGCGCGACTTTCTCACCCGTCCATCCACTGGCACGCTGAGACGTGGCATTAGCCCGGGCGAGGGCCTTCCGTTTTTCCTACTTTGCCCTAGGGGGAGCAGCCAGACTATCATTCGCTGCGCGCATTGAGGGAGCACATTCTGATCGTGCGGCCTCGGCGAGCAAGAAGGACGGTCTGGCTCTCCCCTTCCCACCCTTCTGAGACTACGCTTTGCACGAGTACACCTCAATTATTTGTACCTCCCTTAGAAGGAGTGGCCGAGGTCGCCCTTTACTGCGCGCGTCGAACGAGCACATTCCTATCGTGCGCGTTCCGCGAGCAGGAGGACGGCCAGGCTGCCCCTCCCATCCATTTCGTGACAAGAGTTGATCTCATCAGTATAATCCGCAACCTATGGCTACTGTCGATCCTGCTGCGCCGAAACAGCCACTGGCCTTGCCGGATGCTATTCTCGTGGCAGCCACGGTTGAATCTCGGCTGCCCTTTCAGGGGCAATTCAAATCCCTTACGCCATTAGCGGGCGATGCCTCCAACCGCCGATATTTTCGCATCGAGTTGACCGGGCCCGCTGCTCGCCCTGTCATCCTCATGCAGTTGGCCGAGGCGGAGGCCTTCAAGCAATCGGAAGAAGCGGTCAGCGGGGCGGCACATCAGGTCACCGAGCTCCCGTTTCTGAATATTCTCTCCCATCTATCTAAAGCTGGTGTCTTCGTTCCACGCCTCTATCACTACGATCAGGCGGCCGGACTGCTCTATCTGGAAGACTTCGGGGACCTCACCCTGTCGGACGCCTGTCGTCAGGCGAGTGCAAAGGAATTGGAAGCGCGTTATACGCAGGCGGTCGATGCCCTCGCACAGATGCAAGCGAAGGCCACGTCACCAGCCGATCCGAACTGTCTCGCGTTCCACCGAAGCTTCGATGTGCCGCTTCTGATGTGGGAGTTCGACCATTTTCTCGAGTATGGCATCGAGGCGCAACAGGGCGCACCGATCGAGGCCGAGTCTCGACGCACGATTCGCGGTGAATTCGAGAAGATTGCCGAATTGTTGGCGATCTCGCCACGGGTGTTTGTCCATCGGGATTACCATTCTCGCAACCTGATGGTGGACGGCGCGCGGTTGGGCGTGATCGACTTTCAGGATGCCTTGATGGGGCCTACGACCTACGATCTCGCTTCGTTGCTGCGCGACGCCTATATCGAACTCGACGAGGCGCTCATCGACCGTTTAATCGATCGTTTTCTCGATCGGATGGCAACAGCTGGGCAAGCTCCGATCAACCGGGAGGCCTTCCGTCGGCTGTTCGATTTCACGAGTATTCAGCGTAACCTCAAAGCCGCCGGGCGATTCGTCTATATCGATCGTGTCAAAGGTAATTCCAAGTTTCTCGCCGACATTCCTCGTACGCTGGGCTATGTCCGGCGAAATCTCCAGAAGTATCCGGAGCTGTCCGCGCTACGCACGGAGTTGGCCCGGTATGTGCCGGAGCTGCAGTGAAGATGAGCAGTCAGCCGTCAGCAATCAGCGGTCAGCATGGAAAAATTCATGTTCCCCCACTGATGGCTAACAGCTGATCGCTGAAGGCTATTCATGAAAGCCATGATCCTCGCAGCGGGCTTAGGCACGCGTCTGAGGCCGCTCACCAACTCGATTCCGAAGCCGCTCCTCCCCATTGCGGGCACTCCCCTTATCGTCTGGAACCTCTTGCTGCTGAAGCGGCATGGATTCCGCGATGTCGTCATCAACCTGCATCACCTCGGACCGATGATCGAGCAGGCGCTCGGCAACGGTTCCCGGTATGGGTTGCGGATCATTTACTCGCGCGAGCCGGTGATCCTGGGCACGGGGGGCGCGCTGAAGCAGGCAGAGCCGCACTTTTGCGGTGAATCGGTCTTGGTGCTCAACGCCGATACCCTCGTCGAGCTGGACTTGGGGGCGCTCTGTGCGTTTCACCAAGAGCGCAATGCCATGGCTACGTTGGTTTTACGCGAAGATCCTGAGGCGGCACAGTGGGGTCTTGTCGAGATGGATCAGGACCATCGCATTGTGCGGATCACGGGACGTGGACGTCCGGATCAGGTGCTGGTCCAGCCTCGCATGTTTGCGGGAGTTCATGTGCTCCGTACGCGGCTTCTCCGCGAGGTGCCGAAGGGTGTGGCGTCGACCATCATCGACCCCTATGTGGCGTCGATTGAGCGGGGCGAAACGGTGTTGGGCTACGATTGTACCGGCTACTGGTCGGATGTCGGGACGCCGGAACGCTATGCGCAAGCCGAACAAGATGCATCAGCCGGCCGTATTACTCTTGCCTCGAGACAGTTACCCGCCTAGCAGCCGATCCGCTAGTTTCTATGGAGCGTGACGCGCGAGAAAGGCGCGGTTCGACGTTTCAAAAACCTCGAACTTCGGACCTCGAACTCTTCCCCGTCTCGTTCGGTACAACAGGAAAATACGCCAGCAGGATGCTCAAAAAGACCGTCCAGCAAGGCCGCAGGCGTACCCTTGTGGGTACGTTGAGGATTTCGATGAGCCGAGAACGAAGCTGGCGGACTTTTTCAGCGTCCTGCGACAGCTATTCGTGCTCTTCTTTTGTCTTTTGTTGTTTGATCAAGCGGGCGAGGTAGGTGCGCTGGAGCTTGAGGCGGTCTGCGGCTTTGGTCTGATTCCCCTCCGCTTCTTCAATGGCTCGCTCGATGATGTATCGGCTATGTTCTTCCATCGACTCATGGTAGGGGAGTGAAAGATAGGGGAGGGGTTCGCCCGGCGAGGTGCGGCTCATTCCATCGAGTGTGAGCATGTTCGGTTCGATCGTGTCCGACTGGTTCAAGATGATGGCTCGCGCGATCACGTTGTCCAGTTCGCGAATGTTCCCGGGCCAGCCATACCGGCCCATGGCGTCCATGGCCGCGGGGCTGAACATCATGCCGGGACGTTTCGCCTCCTTGGCATGCCGGTTTAAGAAGAACTTGGCCAGGGCAGGCAGGTCATTGGCTCGTTCGCGAAGTGGGGGCAGGGTCAGGCTGATGACGTTGAGCCGGAAAAAAAGATCCTCGCGAAACTCACCGTTTTTCACCGCCTGGCGGAGATCCTTGTTCGTGGCAGCGATGATTCGAATGTTGACCGACACGAGTTTTGTGCCGCCGACGCGATGAAATTCACGGTCCTGGAGCACGCGCAAGAGTTTGGCTTGCAGCGGGAGCGACATGTCTCCGATCTCGTCCAGGAAGATCGTGCCGCCATCCGCCATCTCCAGCTTGCCTTTTTGCAGCCGATCCGCGCCGGTAAAGGCGCCTCGTTCATGCCCGAAGAGTTCGTTCTCGAGCAGCGTCTCCGTGAGGGCCACACAGTTGATAACCACCAGCGGCATGGCCTGACGCGGACTCCATTGGTGAACGGAGCGGGCGAAGAGTTCCTTGCCCGTGCCGCTTTCCCCCAGCAGCAACACGCTGGCATCGGAGTTGGCTGCGCGCTGAGCAGACTCCATCACGGCGCGGATCTTTGTGCTCATGCCCACAATCGAGGCATAACGGCTGTCGACTTCAGATTTGAGACAGGCCACCTGCCGTTTGAGGGTGTTTCGTTCCAAGGCCTTGTTGATCACGAAGAGGAGGTGATCCTTGTCTAGGGGCTTGGTGAGGAAATCGTAGGCGCCGGTTTTCATGGCTTCGACGGCGGCATCGATCGAGGCATGGGCGGTCATGACGATCACCGGAAGATCTTCGGCCGGTCTGACTTTCGGGAGCCGCTTGAGGACCTCCAGGCCGGTCATGCGTGGCATATCAAGATCGAGCAGCATGAGGTGCGGCGCTTCTTGCTCCACCAGCTCGAGCGCTTCGATCCCGTCCCGTGCGATCACGGTTCCGTAGTCGGAGGCCTGCAGGCGATCCTCCAGCATGGTGGCGATGTCGGGATCGTCGTCGACGATGAGGATTTTTGCCTTCATATGCAAACCCAGCAAAGAAGCCCTCAGCTTTCAGCTATCAGCGAAGAATGTATTTCTTGCTGATTGCTGACGGCTGATAGCCGACTGCTTATGACTCCATCACATTTATGACCAACCCCGTCAGCGGTTTTGGGAAAAAGTACGTCGATTTGTGCGGCATCCGTTCGCCGGCCGTTGCGACAGCTTGTACTTCGCTGACCTTCGTGGCATTGAGCAGCAAGGCTCCGGTCCCCGTTCCCTTCGCGACCCAATCCAAGGCTTCATGGTCGTCCTTCGTGTAGAGGATGGCCTCTTGTTCCTGTTGTGTCGGACAGAGTGCCGTGACGACGAGTTGTTGGAGCAAAGACACGTCGAGCTTGGTGCGGGGAGAGGCTTGCGCGTTCGGGCGCTGGGAGGCTTTCATCGTCAAGGTGATGTAGCGGCTGTCTCCCTTCAGCGCGAGCCCGAACACCGGAAGGGTGCGTCCATTCGTTCGCATCGCCCCGATAAATGTTGCGCGTGTGGCTGCTTGCGTGGCTGCAGTGAACGGAAATTCCTGCAGGTCGAAGGTGGCGCCCAGCAAGGCCTGCACATGGTCATAGGACGGCAGCGCCGTCGTCGTGACCCGATGGGTCGGGAGTACGGTCAAGCCCGGATCTTCGAGGGAGGTCAACAGCATCAGCACGCTGTCGAACGGCTGGAGGCCTGGCAGTGCCCCGGCCTGTTGCCGACGGAGTTTCTGATAGTTCAATGCGGTTTCATAACGATGGTGGCCGTCTGCAATGAACAGCGGCTTGCTGCGGAGGGTATCGACCGCCTGTGTGACGACGGCTGGGTCTGTCACCGCCCAGAGTTGCTGACGGAATCCCACATCGTCGCGAAAGTCGATATCGGCCGGCTTCCCTTTGACCGCCGCTTCCAGCAGTCCCAGGACCGTATTTTGAGGGTCGGAGTAGAGCGACCAAATGGGGCTGAAGTTGGTCTTGCAGGCCTCGAGGAGATTCAGCCGATCGGTCTTCGCCGCCGAGCGCGTATTCTCGTGCGGGTAGATGTGGCCCGAGTCGAGCGCTTCCAGTTTGACGGTGGCGAGAAATCCCTTGAGGGTCTTCGTCGGCGAACCCGCTGGAGCATAGGGAGGCAGGTATTCGATCGTATGGTAGTAGAGGGTCGGCTGCGCATCGCGTTTGAGCGCCCCGCTCGTGAGCCAGTCGCGAAGGGTCGACCCGGCGCAGGTATATCGATTGTGCGTTGGACCGTCGCCCGGCTGATCGAGGCCGAGCTCCAGGCGGATGATGTTCTGCGGATGGCGATCGTGCAGGGCCTTCTGTCCGGCTGCATCGATGATGTCGTACGGTGGCGCCACCACCTGTTTCACATCGCCAACAACCGTTGCATTGTACCTGGTGCCGTGAAACGGGATGATCGTCGACATGGCGAAGTCCTCTACTCCGTAAGTGGTTGAAGCCGTTGCGGCGCAACGGCCAGAAGAATGGAGCCGTTCATGCTCCGCGGTGCCTTCCAGCGCCCCATGGCGTGGGATACGCGGGAGGAACGGCTATCGATCGCGGGTAACCATATAGTCGGCGGCGACCGAAAGCGCTCGCTTGGCCGTACTGTCTTCGAACTGACTGAGTTCTTGCTGAGCCGAGGTCACGAAGGTTCGTGCGCGATCCATGGCATGGGCAATCGAGCCGAATTTTTCCATGAGGCGAATCAGCCGTCCGAGGTCTTCCTCCGTCAGCGTCCTGGTTTCCATGCGGCCGATGATCATCTGCCGGTCCTGCTCGGAGCAATGACGCAGCAGATGGAGCAGCGGCAACGTGGCTTTGCCTTGGCGGAGGTCTTGCCCCAGCGTTTTGCCCAACCGTTCGCCATTGGCCGTGTAGTCGAGCGTATCGTCGGCGACTTGGAATGCCATCCCGAGATATTGGCCGAATCGGAAAAGTGCATCCTGCTGGGCCTCTGTGGCGTCGGCGAGAATGGCACCCATGCGGCAGGAGGCGGCAATCAGGCCGGCCGTCTTATGTTCGACCACTTTGAGATATTCCAGCTCCGGCATGGCGGGGTTGCCATTGTAATAGAGCTGCAGCACTTCGCCTTCCGCCATCTTCTTGCAGGCCTCGGCGAGCACTTCGTTGATGCCCTGGCTCCGGAAGTCGACGATCTGGCAGATGGCTTTGGAATAGAGGTAGTCGCCGACGAGGATGCTGATTTGGTTGCCCCAGATTTTCCGGGCGGTTCGCTGGCCTCGGCGGATATCCGCATCGTCGACCACATCGTCGTGGAGCAGGGTCGCGGTATGAATGAACTCCACCAGACTGCCGAGCTGGTGATGGTCGCGGCCGGTATAGCCGCAGAGACGGGCAGAGAGGAGGAGTAAGAGTGGTCTGATTCTTTTTCCGCCGCTGTTTAGGATATGAGCGGCAACGGTATTGACGAGTGCGACACTGGAATCGAGGTTCGTTCTGACCTGGCGCTCCACACCGTCCAATTCATCGCGGTACGCCTCCCAGACGTCCGCCATGTTGTTGATAGTGGAGGTGATTGGGCCTTGGGGCATGCGGCGGATGGTAGGGCAGAGGGGGAAACAAAGTCAAGCCAATCACCCCTTTGGGGGGCACGTGGGGATGGAGCAGCGGCGCGAGGGGAAATCTTGACAGAAGAATCGTCCTTCTATTAAGGTGAACGCAGCTAAGACGAACGGAATAAGCCTTGTGAGTGACGGGGTTATCCATCCCGATTGCCTCTCTGGTGTAGCCTCCGTCTAGGACTCTAACCGCCTACCTTTTTAACGAGATACGAACGATGAGCATCCCCGGGCTTCCACCGAAGCAAGGCCTCTACGACCCTGAACAGGAGAAGGACTCCTGCGGTATCGGCTTTGTCGTCAATATCAAGGGCCAAAAATCCCATACGATTGTGCAGCAGGGGCTTCAGATTCTCGAGAACCTCAGCCACCGAGGAGCGCAGGGCTGCGATCCCTGTACGGGAGATGGCGCAGGGATTCTGCTTCAAGTTCCACACGAATTTCTCAAGCGTGCCGCCGGCGATGTGGGGATTTCTTTACCCAGCGCCGGAGAGTATGGCGTGGGGATGGTGTTTCTTCCTCCTCAGGTCGATGCGCGGCAACAGTGTGAGGCCCTCTTTGGCAGGATTATCGGGGAAGAGGGCGCTCGGCTCATTGGGTGGCGCGATGTGCCGGTCAAGAGCGATGCGATCGGCCCTGTGGCCCGCAGCACTGAGCCCTTTATGCGGCAGGTCTTCATCGCTCGCGATGTCCTCAATGAAGGGCAGTTTGAGCGGAAGCTCTATGTCATTCGCAAGCGGGTGGAAAAGGCCGTTCGTGAATCGGCAATTCAGGGGCGCGACTATTTCTACATCTCGAGCCTGTCGGCAAACACCATTGTGTATAAGGGATTGCTGCTTCCGGAGCAGATGTCGGCCTACTACCAGGACTTGAAGGATGAGCGTCTGACGAGCGCGCTGGCCCTCGTCCATTCCCGCTTCAGTACGAACACATTCCCCACCTGGCCACTGGCCCATCCCTATCGCTACATTTGCCACAACGGCGAGATCAATACGCTCAAGGGCAACGTG
>JBDSKU010000031.1:0-3111 GCA_039916745.1 Nitrospiraceae bacterium | reverse complement strand
CGGGCACTATTGAAGCATTTGGGGATGCCATTCCGGACGTAACGTCAAACGAAGGAGCTGTAGGTGTCGAGATTAGCGCTGAGAAATAAATCGTCCGTCAAGGCGAAATTCCCCGTCAGGGACTATCACCGGTGCGGGATCTGCGGCCGCGTACGAGGGTTTTTGCGCCGGTTTAGCATGTGCAGAATTTGTTTTCGATTACTGAGCCTGAAGGGTGAGATTCCTGGGGTTCGGAAGTCGAGTTGGTAGATTATCTGCCTTCCGTGTCGCTGGGCGGTTGATAGCCGTCACGTTGCACGAAGAGCGTTGGTGAAAGGGTTGGTATGGTTACAGATCCCATTAGCGATCTATTGGTCAGAATTCAAAACGGACTTCGGCGTCGGCACGAGTCTGTGAGCATGCCGGCCTCCCGTCTCAAGCGAGAGCTCCTTCGTGTGCTCCAGAACGAAGGCTATATTCAGAGCGTTCAGGCGGATATGGCTGATGGCCATCCTGTCCTGAAGGTGCAGCTGCGGTATGTAGATGAAGTGCCCGTGGTCACCGGTATGCAACGCGTCAGCAAGCCTGGCCGCCGTGTCTATGTAGGAATTAAGGATATTCCACGAGTTAAAAACGGCATCGGTGTGGCCATCTTGTCGACATCCAAGGGCTTGATGACGGATCAGGAGTCTCGCCGCGCCGGTCTTGGCGGTGAAGTATTGTGCTCGGTGTGGTAATGGTGGGCGCCAACCAGATGGTCATTAGTAGCCGGTTTCTAGAATAACGATGAATCGATGTCACGCATAGGAATGAAACCAATACAGATTCCAGCAGGAGTGGATGTTAAAGTTGCCGGCCCTGTCGTCTCCGTCAAGGGGCCACTCGGGAAGCTCGATTGGTCGTTGTCTCCAGGTCTTGGGGTCACGATTACGGACGGAGTGCTTACGGTCAATCGCCAGAACGAGGACCGCCATGTCCGTGCGATGCATGGGCTGACCCGCGCAGAACTGAGTAACATCGTCCAGGGTGTGACGAAGGGCTACGAGCGTAATCTGGAAATCACAGGAGTCGGTTACAAGGTTGCCGTGCAGGGGCGGACGATGAGCTTCAACGTGGGCTATATCAACCCGGTCACCTATCCGATTCCAGTTGGCATCGATGTGAAGGTGGATAAGCAGACGCTGATCAATGTGAAGGGAACCGATAAGCGATTGGTGGGCCAGGTTGCTGCAAACTTGAGAGCGATCAAGCCGCCAGACGTCTATAAGCAAAAGGGCGTTCGCTATGCCGGGGAAGTGTTACGTAAGAAGGCTGGAAAGACAGGGAAGTAAGGTGATTCATGAATAGTGCAGATAAGGCAGATCAGTTAACACGTCGGAAGCAGCGGGTTCGCAAACGTGTCGTTGGAACGGCCGAGAGGCCTCGTCTCAACGTATTTCGTAGTAGCTCACATATCTATGCCCAGATCATTGACGATCTTAAGGGAGCCACATTAGCTGCGGCATCTTCCTTGGATAAGTCTCTGCGCACGTCGGTGAAATCCACCGGCAGCATTGATGGGGCAAAAGCAGTTGGGAAGTTGTTGGCCGAACGGGCGAGGGCTGCCAAGGTTCAGGCGGTGGTATTCGATCGTGGTGGTCGAATGTATCACGGACGTGTGAAGGCATTGGCTGAAGCATCGCGCGAAGGCGGTCTGCAGTTCTAGATCGTACCTCGATTCCATGACGTGCCGGAGCGAGGGGAACAAAGAGGAGAGACGTTACGTGCGAGTTAATCCAGATGAATTAAGCCTGAAAGATAAAGTCGTCTTTATCAACCGCGTCGCGAAAGTCGTCAAGGGTGGAAAGCGCTTTAACTTTTGCGCGCTGGTTGTTGTTGGAGATGGACAGGGGTGGGTCGGCATCGGGAAAGGGAAAGCTGCTGAAGTGCCTGTTGCGATCGCGAAGGCGGTTGAGCAGGCTAAGAAGAACCTGGTGCATGTCGCCCTCACGTCTGGAACGATCGCGCATGAAGTGCATGGGCTCTTCGGCGCCGAACATGTTCTCTTGAAGCCCGCGAAGAAGGGGACGGGGATCATTGCCGGTGGCGCAGTGAGAGCAGTGGTTGAGGTCGTCGGCGTGCATAACGTCATCGCCAAGACACTTGGCCGTGGAAATCCATTTAATACGGTTCGTGCCACCCTCAACGGCCTCTGTCAGCTGAGAAATGCTGAAGACGTGTTGAAGCTGCGCCGAGGTGCGGTGAGTGATGCACAGAACAGAGTGAGTGCCTAATGCCTACACCGAAGATTCCCAAGGTCACGAAAAAAGGGTTTGTGATTACCTTGCGGCGAAGCCCCATCGGCACCCCGCAAAAGCATCGACTTGTGTTGAGCGGCCTCGGTTTGAGGAAGATTAGACAGACCGTTACTCGTCCCAATACGCCACAAGTACGAGGGATGATTGACAAAGTTGGATATCTATTGGAAGTGCAGCCACAATGAACTTACATGAGCTCGGTCCTGCAAAAGGATCCAGGAAAAAACGCAAACGTATTGGACGTGGTCCAGGTTCTGGTCATGGGAAAACGGCTGGTAAAGGCCATAAGGGTCTGTTGGCCAGGTCTGGTGGTCGTGGTCGGCAAGCAGTTGGGTTTGAGGGCGGTCAGATGTCCTTGATCCGCCGGGTGCCGAAGCATGGCTTTACCAACATCTTCCGCAAAGAATTTTCAATCGTGAACCTCAAGAGCTTGGGTGAGATGACGGTGTCAGGCACCATTACCCCGCAAGCGCTGGTTGATGCCGGGTTAGTCAAGCGTAAGTCGTTGCCAATCAAGATTCTTGGAAACGGTGACCTCACGAAAGCGATTGTCGTGCAGGCGCATAAGTTCAGTAAGTCCGCAGAGGCAAAGATTCAAGCAGCTGGAGGGAGAGTCGAGGTCATTCCCGGTGTTTGAGAGACTCCTGACCAGTTTTCAGAATATCTTCAAAATTCCCGAGCTGCGCACCCGGATCCTCTTTACCATGGGGATGTTAGTGGTGTATCGGATCGGGGCGCATATCCCTACGCCTGGAATCAACGGCGACGCCCTCTCGGACTTCTTGCAAAAGCAAGGCGGCGCGTTGCTCGGATTTTTGGATATTTTCTCCGGTGG
>JBDSKU010000030.1:0-4872 GCA_039916745.1 Nitrospiraceae bacterium | reverse complement strand
CGAAAAATAATGTGCAAACGCCTTCATTCCGCCGGAAGCTTGACCCCAGTCGAAGTATTCGTTGGGCGCATGGTACCCATGCTCAGGCAGGCTCAGCCCCATAAACAGGATCGGCACCTTCCAGGCTTTCTGCATGGTGACCACGGCGCCGATCGATCCGCCTTCACGGATGAAGGCCGGTTCTTTCCCAAACCCCGCCTTGGCTGCCCGCTTCACACAATCGACATAGGGCCCGTCGAAACTGCCCTTGAACGGATGCAGCATGCCCTCCTTCTCTACCTTCACATTCGGGTTGATCTTGGCCACATGGCGCTTGAGCAATGCAAAGGCCTTCTCTGGAGTTTGATTCGGCACCAATCTCATACTCACTTTGAGTTCGCCATGGCCCGGCACGACCGTCTTCACCCCTCGCCCATGATAGCCGCCGGTCAATCCATGCACCTCGAACGTCGGCGCGGCCCAGATCCGGCGCATGATCTCGGCGGGATCGTCTGTCCGTAACGTCTGAAATCCGTAGGCCTGCTTGAAGCTCTTAACCTGGAAGCCGGACGCAAGGAAGCTCTTGATCTCCGCCTTGGTCGGCTCGACCACATCATTATAGAAGCCGGGAATCTTCACCTTGCCGCTCTTGGCATCGACACAGGCATGGGCCACTTCCATCAATTCCGCGAGCGGATTCCTCGCCGCGCCTCCGGTCACGCCGGAATGGGCGTCTTTCGTGCCAGTCCGCAACGTGAGGCGCGCGCCCAAGAGGCCGCGCAGACCATAGGGCATAGCTGGCTTCCCTTTGGCGAGCCAGATGGTGTCCGACACCACGACTGAGTCCGGACGAGGAATTGCCGCTCGGTTCTTCATCCCGGCTGCGAAATGGGGACTACCGATTTCCTCCTCCAGCTCCCAGAGAAACCGGATATTGATCGGCACTCCCTGCTCGATGGCGTAGCGCGCGCCGAACAGGGCTGCGAGCGCCGGTCCCTTGTCGTCCGTCGCTCCGCGGCCATGGTACAGGCCGTTCTCGTTCTTGAACGCAAAGGGCGCTTGCTTCCATTCCGGTTCCTGCGCCGGCTGCACATCCATATGATTATAAATGGTGACCGTCGGATGCTGGGCGCCGGTCATCCAGCCCCCTGATACGATCGGATAACCACCGGTTTCGACAATCTGGGCCTCCGCCCCCAGGCCCGTCAGCACCTGCCTCGCAAATTCCGCCATGCGCCGGATGTCGGGGGCCTTCGCCGGATCCATACTGATCGAAGGAATCTCCACCATCTGACCAAGTAGATCTTCGAACCCTGGGCGGGTCTCCGTGATATAGGTCGCGAGCTGTCGGTCGTTTACACTCATGATTCGTCCTCCTGGCAGGATGCTGAAACAGTCCGTCAGCGTGGTTCTCGCATCGTTCAGACCTCAACGTACCGCGACTGGTACGCCTCGGGCCTTCACTCGCTGCGGCCTTGCTGAGCGGACTGTTTGAGCATCCTGCTCGATAGATTCCCGTTGTCCAAGATCTGTCGACCCTTGAATCGACCCTGCCACAATAAATTTCCCCACAACTCCCTGAAAGATGCCGCGGATTATACCGGCTGTGTCCCAACTACGAAAGAGATTGTCCCTCTGCAACAATGCGAACCGCGAGTGCAAGAATGGTAGAATGGCACCGCCTATGACCATCAAACGGTTCGACAAACAGCTGCGAGCAGTTTCGATCTTCATCGCCCTCTGGTTGTGCGGGACTGCGTTGCCATCCGCGACTCACGCCGCAGATCCCATCACAATTAGCGAGATCCTGGAAGTGCCCAGCCGTTTTCACCTTCGGCAGGTGATCCTCCAAGGCACCGTTCGAAACGTCCAGCCCCTCGATCCCTATACGCTGCCGGCCGGCACCACCTGTTACGGCGCCTACCTCTTCTATTTGGAAGATGAGACTGCCTCGATCAATGTGGCCTCGTTTGGCCGCTGCGGGCTCCCGACGGTCAAAGACCCCGACGTGGAAGAGGGCACACGCATCGAACTCCACGCGACAGTCCAGGCGCCAAGCCACGGTGGATACTATCTGAGTTTCCAGGGAATCAAGGTGGCAGGAGAACGAGAGGGTGTGATTCAGGCGGTGGCTGACCGGATTATTCCGCTGCTCGATGAGGCAAGACCCTAATGACGAAGGCTCCACAAATGTTTGTCCCGTCACATACTAGAATCGGATGGATCGGCACAGGCGTGATGGGATCGTCGATGTGCGGCCATCTGCTCAGAGCGGGATATCCTGTCACGCTCCACAGCCGCACGAAATCCAAAGCCACACCGCTGCTGGACCTCGGCGCAACGTGGGCCGAGAATCCGAGCGCAGTCGCCGCTGAATCGGATCTGCTGTTCACGATGGTGGGATTTCCCCAGGACGTGCGGGTCGTCTATTTCGGGGAAGAAGGAATCTTCGCCGGCGCACAACCAGGCAGAGTTCTCGTCGATATGACGACGACGGACCCGGCCCTCAGCCGCGAGATCGCCGAACGTGCAACGGCTAAGGGGATCTCGGCGATTGATGCTCCTGTATCCGGTGGCGACGTGGGCGCGCGCAACGCGACCCTCTCGATTATGGTGGGAGGCGACTGTGAAGCCGTGCAAACCGTGATGCCGCTCTTCGAGCTATTGGGGAAAAAGATCGTACACCAGGGAGGGCCCGGCAGCGGGCAACAGGCGAAACTCTGTAACCAGATCGTGATCGCCGGCACGATGGTCGGAGTCTGCGAGAGTCTGCTCTATGGCTCCAAGGCAGGACTCGATCTGAACAAGATGCTGGACTCCATCCGGGGCGGAGCCGCCGCCTGTTGGACGCTGGATCATCTCGCGCCTCGTATTCTGCAACGCAACTTCGACCCGGGATTTTTCGTCGAGCATTTCGTCAAAGATATGGGCCTCGCGCTGGAGGAATCGAAACGCATGGGGCTTGCCCTGCCCGGTCTCACCTTGGTACACCAGCTCTACCAGACCGTCCAACAGCTCGGACATGGCAGGAGCGGAACCCACGCGCTCATCCTGGCCCTTGAAAACCTCAACAATGTCCACGGGAATGTATCGCCATCATGAGTCTCCTCTCCTCCCTACTGCCTATCCTCTTACTCTTCCTCGCTGGTTGCGCGAGCAGTCAGGGCTTGCATCTGGATTCGCTCCAACAGACGCTGAAGGACGAAGAAACTCGCTTCGTCGGTGTTCAACCATCAACATCGGCGGTAAGCCCCTCGACCAGACAAGGCCCTCCCAAATTGGGAATCTATGTCATGCCGACCGGATTCCTTCACCATGAATTTGAGTGGACCGATACCGACCGGGAGTCCCTCCTGGCCTGGGCCAACGAATTGCAACGCGACCGCCTCATCAGCGGCGCCTCCTTCATCCACATCGCTTCGATCAAGGGAAACCAACTGATACAGTTACGCGAATCCGCCATGCGACAGGGCATGGACCTCCTGCTCATCGTGGATGGCGCCGCGACCGTCGATCGCTACAATAACTACAAGGGCCCCCTGCTCTATTGGACGATCCTCGGGGCTTATTTCGCCTACGGCACCCATAGCGATGCCCTCTGTCTCGTGCGAGCAGCCTTGTGGGATGTGCGTGGAGAAGCCAAGCTGACACAGAAAGAGGCACAGGGATCGTCGAAAATCGTCGGACCAGCCGCACGAGTGGATGATCGTGATGGGATCACCGCAGCACGCCGACAGGCGCTGACCACACTGATGGAGAATTTACGAGAGACCTTTGCCAGGGCCGGAGGCGGACGCTAACAGACACTATTTTCGTGGCTCGCCCAGCAGGCATCACAACGCAATACTCGACAGACAAGTATTTTTAAGAGGCCATGCCGATAGAAGGCTTGACGCACAGCCCCCTCATTCACTCGTTCCCCTCGGAATGTGAGGCCGCCCACGGCAATCTGCACACCGTTCAGTCGCGCTCTATCACTGGGCGCGCTGGAAATGGAGAGAGGAAAGAATACGATGACGTGGTTTCGTTGTTTTTCAATCGTGCTCGTGATGAGCTCCGGGCTGGGTTCTCTGAATTCTTTCGCGCGTGCTGTGCAGGCGACCGATACGAGCACATGGAAGAATTACACGAACACCCGGTTCGGTTTCTCGGCGCGGTATCCCTCAGACTGGCGTCTTGGCAACCCGATGCCTGACGGAACCGGAATTACGTTCTCTCCACCTGTCGAAGGCTCTCAGGTCGCCCTTTCCGGATTCATGAACGTCATCGGAGGCAGCAGTCCGGATGGTCGCCAAACGCTCGACGAATTCGTCACGGCGCACCGGCGCATTATCACGGACCTGTACGAGAAGAAGCACATCATGGTCGCATGGGAAACGAATCGCCCCACGACACTTGGAGGATTCGACGCAACGCAACTTACCTTCACCTATCGCAGTGATACGAATACCGAGATGCGAGAAATCCACATCATGTCCGTGGGACGAAACGAAGGCAGGGGGGTCCGGATAAAAGTCCAGGGTTCCAGCAATGAAGAGCTGATGCCGATTGTGACGGCAATCCTGAAGTCCTATCGACCGGGACGAGACCAGAACGCGGTGAGCCCGTTTGCGCCAACGGGCGGCGACCGGCCTTCGACTCCACTTCGATAGGGTACCGGCAGGATGCTTAGGTCCCGCTCTCTTTGAGCGCAGCCAGGTGTTTCACAGCTTCACGCGCTGCCGCACGGGCTTTGGTCGCCGGATTCAAACTCGCTCCTGGATCCACCTTATTCCCCAGTTCCACAACCCGTTGACAATACTTGATCGCCTCTAACAAATGAGGCAGGGCTTCCTTGCCATGCGGATCGCTCGGCGGCAGAGCCTTGAGAATCGCTTCCGCTTGCTTGCCGAC
>JBDSKU010000029.1:0-3890 GCA_039916745.1 Nitrospiraceae bacterium | reverse complement strand
GTGCCACCTACCGAAGCATGCTATAAGCGCTGGTCGCGTTCCTTCACCTCACGAACGGTCCTTCGCTCATGGCCAACATACGGCATCATCTTCGGCACCTCCTGCTTCTGTCGAGCGGTCTCCTCGTCGTCGTGCCGGGACTCGCGGCCGATACGGCGGAGGAATTTCGAGTCGCCCGGGAGGGCTATCGCTATACCTTCCCACGCGATCACGGGGCGCATGAGGGGTTTCGCACCGAGTGGTGGTACTACACCGGCCAGCTTACGGCGAAAGATGGCCGGTTGTTCGGCTATCAACTCACCTTCTTCCGCCGTGGCATGCCGCGCGAGCAGACGAACACCCTGCCGTCACAATGGGACGTCACGCAACTGTACCTGGCCCATTTCGCCGTGAGCGATCTCAGCAAGGGACGATTTCGTTATGCTGAAAAGATCAGCCGGGCCGGCCTGAGCAAAGCCGGTGCGGCAGACGATCGCCTTCACGTCTGGATCGATCGGTGGAGCGCCGAGTCAGCATTGGCCAGTCCCGGCACCCAGACACTCCAAGCCGCAGACGGCGACCTGGCCCTCCAGCTCACTGTCTCGCCGGACAAACCACTCGTCGTACATGGCGCGGATGGCATCAGCCACAAAGGCTCTGCCCCTGAACAGGCGTCCCACTACTATTCCTTCACCAGACTCGCCACAACCGGCAGGCTCACAATCGGGAACGAATCGTTCGACGTGACTGGCACGAGTTGGATGGACCATGAATTCGGCTCGGCCGAGCTTGGCAAGGACCTGGTTGGATGGGATTGGTTCAGCCTGCAGCTCGACGACCAGAGGGAACTGATGCTCTATCGGCTCCGCCGCGCCGACGGATCGGCCGATCCGGTCTCCAGCGGGACCCTCATCGACCGCGACGGTCACGGACACCATCTTTCGATCGGAGACTTCACGCTAGGGCCAACGAGTTATTGGACAAGTCCTGCGAGCAAGGCCCACTATCCGCAGCGCTGGCGACTCACCATTCCCTCCCAGCAACTCTCCCTGGAACTTATTCCGCGCATGGCCGAACAAGAACTCTCCACGACGCGCAGCACGCAAGTGACCTATTGGGAAGGCGCCATTGAGGCCCGCGGCACTGCACGGGGACAGCCGATCAAGGGTCAGGGTTACATGGAACTGACCGGCTACGCCGAACGCATCCCCAATAAGTTGTAACAGGATGGTGGTGTTTGTCGGGGCGGGATCACGTTCACTCTACGGTGTTACATGGAGGGAGCATCGTGAACGTCTATCGGCAGGCGACGCAGGCGAACGTTCGAGCTAACTGGCGGCGCTTTAGCGCCGTCCAGCGACTGGAGGGAGCGAGGTTGAGCGCCATGTTAGACGGGAAAAATTCATTTGCAGCTGAATTGAACCTCTGCGCCAGCGTAGGAGGAGTAGGGTGTGTAAGGCTTTGCATCAGAGCCTTGTACGACCATTTTCTTTCCTTGTTTCGCGCAGAACGCAGCGGCTTCTTTCAGTATCTCAACCTTCGTTGAATTTCCGTTATAAGCCCATGCATCTTCTTTTTCATAGACGTAGTTGCCGCCACCGAGGTCAACGATGCCAGAATTTGTTGCGCAGCCGAACAAGGCAAGCAGAGCAGCTGTAGAGATAATGATCCGCATATTTTCTCCTTAAAGATTGAAGAGCCTAACGTTGTAGTTCAGCGGCCGCGTGATCACCTGTCCAGCTCGCCGCATGTGCACAATGAAATGACGCACTTGCGGCGCGCACGCGATGCCGTCTCACGGTCCGCTGTAACTGTTTGTTAGCCGTCACCGCGATGAAGGTTGCCATACTCCGCTTCCTTCTTGACCTTCTCCCACTCCTCCTTGAGAAGAAGCTGCGTTGTCGTTGTTAGCTCCTTCAATGCTGCCGCGAGTTTAGCGCTCTGACTCGGGTCGGTGTACTGCGGTATCTCTTCCAGCAAGGATTCGATTCGCCCATCGTGTGTCCCCCGCGGATTCAGGCGCAGCCGAATTACATGGCGGAGCCGATCAATATCGCGAACCATCTCGAATTCTTGCGGCTTGCCTTCCATGTTGGATGCAGACCAAGTGTACGTAAGACCACAGAAGGTCGAAATATCCTGACGCAGTTGCTCGATCCATTTAACGCGTTGACTGGTGACCGTATTGATGAAGTTCGTCCGGCGCGTGTTCCGGTAGGTCAGCACCAGATTCCAGACGCCAACGGCAAAGGTAAGAACTATCCCCAATGCGTAGACGATGTCCTTTGTGTCCATCGATAACCTCGACCAATGTCGGCCTAACAATGTTTAGGCCGATCCGCGTAAGAGCCGGATCTGCCGATTTCTGTCCGTATAACACGCCATCGGAATTTCTGAAAATAACGACATGATTGTTGCCACTTCAATGAAGTTACGCCTTATCGCCGATTTATGACGGGTGCTTATGCGGATCGGCATCACACGCTTCCTTGCATGACTCCCCATCCGAACAAAAGGGTCAGACCCCTTACATCTGTCCGCTCCGCGTTAGGCAGCTTTTCCTGATGCAGTCTTGACTCGAACCTGGAGATCGACATCGCAATCCAAGACATGCAGCAAGGAAAGGAGTTGATCGATAGACTTGCTGTAGTTGGTTTGATCGAGCAAACGATAGAGCTGCGTAGCTGATGTGCCGAGCCGTCTAATAATCTCGCGCTTTGATAACGGACTTTCTTTGACTCGCTTCTGCGCCTCGATCGTCAGCTTATACAGCAGGGTATCCCGCAAGTAGTGTGGATCCTGATTGTATTCGAGCACCTGTTCACTATGCACCGTCCCTTCCTTGCCAGATTCCAGCACATAGGTGAACCCTTCTCCGCCCAGCTCTCTATCCACAAGTACGGTAGCGATTGGATCTCTGCTACTCGGTCGAGGGTGGACCTTCGAATAGGGAAGCAGGAGTATTCCCTTCGACACCTTCACCTGGAACGCCTTCTTGCGATTGTTACAGCGCACCGACTGGATTTTCATAGCTCCCCCTCGGACTCCAACTGTTCAATCAACTCGCGGACTCGTCGTGTAATCGTCCCCATCATGGGCACATTATTGTCCAAGTCCCATTTCACGACGAACAGGTCATCCCGATAGACATGCACATGCCGGGGAGAATGGTCGCCTTTCCAGGTGACGAAAATATATCCACCCCGGCGAACCTTCCCCATCAGATAGTGTTACCTTTGAAGGTACTACTTGTCAACTTGTCTTCCAGCCACGCCAGTACCCATCACTGACTGCCACCGCTTCACGAACCTCCCCTAAAAACTCGACTGCGCTTCCACGCTCAGCGGGGTCATTGCTTGGCTTTGCACGGCACATCGCCTGTCGCTGGTGCAGGGTGAGGGGCGTCGATTCGATCGCGGCTTAGATTTTCGAAATGCGTGACGCCGACACATCAAATCGCGCTGCAACCGTGTTGATACTGTAATGGCGGGCGCCTGGATATTCCAGACGGAGTTGGCGAGCCATGACTATGGAACGTGGGTGAAGCGAGGTGCAAAGTCAAGCAACGACCCCACAAGCTTTCCCCGGCTTCGATGGAGGTGGCCTGCTGTCTAACGGCCCCGCGGCTCACCGGCAGGCGCGAAGCACCGACGTGGCGAGTCAGGTTGAGCGCCGTGTTAGCTGTCACGGGATAGGAACCTCGACATAACTGCTTGGCGCGGCGGAATCAACGGCCGTTGCCACGCTTTCAACCTCGCGTTCGATGCGCGGCCAACTGGTTGTGGTCAGCACAACAATTGCGATCTTGCGACCCGCGAGGTTCTGCTGATATCGGAGATTCTGGTCGGTCGTGACCAGAACGGAAAAGCCGCTCTCTTCGGACTTTTGCAGCAGTTCACCGTTTTTCAGAT
>JBDSKU010000028.1:0-4567 GCA_039916745.1 Nitrospiraceae bacterium | reverse complement strand
AGGCGTTTCTCGATCGGACCATTGAGGTACGAGGCAGGACAGGGGGATTGTCGATCCGTGGCGTGATGGTCGATCCTATCCACGCGCGGTCCTCGAAAATGCCGCAGGAATTGTTTGTGAACCGGCGTCCGGTCCGCAATGCGACCGTATTTCATGCGGTCATGGATGGGTATGGATCGTTTCTTCCCAAGGGATCACACCCGACGTTCGTCCTCTTCTTGGATGTCGAGCCGGATCGACTGGATGTCAACGTGCATCCCACGAAGAAGGAAGTTCGTTTCGCGGACACAGAATCGCTTCATCAGTTGGTGCGCGAGTCAGTCCGTCACGCACTCGGCGGTTCCGAACGGACGGCCGTGGTGGGTCTCACGCCGACAGGGCAGTCGGAGAAGGCATCGGAGTTCGTTCCCACGGTCGGGCGAGAGGCCCCCTCCTTTCAGGGTTCTCATCAGACTGCACCGGTAGCAGGCTCTACGCGGGATTCCAGGATTCCTTCGAATGACGCAATACCACGATCCGGCATCATGGAGGGCAGTCAGTTGGCGTTCGCCCACGAGGCAGTGGCCGACTATCAGCGGACAGAGAAACCCCACATCGTGCCGTTTGGACAAATTCGTCGGACCTATCTCGTAGCGCAGGTGGGTGAGGAACTCCAAGTGATCGATCAACATACGGCGCACGAGCGTGTCCTCTTCCAACGGCTTTGGCGGGGTTGGCAAAGCCGGAACATCCCGTCGCAGCCGCTCTTGATTCCGGAGCCGATTGAGCTGTCAGCCACTCAGAGCACGTTGTTACTGAAGCGTTGTGACGACCTGGAGAAGCTCGGCCTCTTGATTGAGCCGTTTGGTGCCACGGCTGTGGCGATTCGCGGCGTGCCGGTTGGCTTTGGCAAGGTAGATATGCCGGCGTTGGTGCAGGATCTGCTCGACGATGTGACCGAGTGGGACAAGGCCCTGTCGTTGGACCTGCGGGTACAGCCCGTGCTGGCGTCTCTCGCCTGCCATGGGGCGGTGCGAGCCGGACGAACCATGGCGCTTCCTGAGATTCAACAGTTGATTCAGGACTGGGTGGAGGAAGGCTTGATCACGACGTGCCCGCATGGGCGCCGCACCGCGTTTCGCCTTTCGACCGATGAACTCGCCAAGCTGTTCGGCCGGGTTGGATGGACATGATGGCTATTCCGACTCGGGCGATACATCGTCTGTCTGACATACAGATCCGTTGTAAGCCTGTGGTCGTGATTCTTGGACCCACTGCTGTGGGAAAGAGTCGTGTCGCGGTCGAGGTCGCGAAGGCGTTCGAAACCGAGGTGCTCACGGCAGATTCCAGGCAGGTCTATCGCGGGATGGATATTGGGACGGACAAGCCCGCCCAGGAGGAGCGCCAGGCGGTTCCTCATCGTCTGATCGATCTCGTCAATCCCGATGAACCGTTTAATACAGGATTGTATCGCGGTCAGGCGGTCGATGAGATCGATCGTCTCTATCGGGATCACCGCCTTCCCCTGGTGGTGGGTGGCACAGGGCTCTACGTGCGGACCCTTCTCAAGGGCTTGTGCGATGCTCCACCGGCCGATCCAATTCTGCGGGCGGCCTTGAGGCAGGAGGCAAAGGAGCAGGGGCTCGATCGCCTCTACGCGCGACTCATAGGTGTTGATCCTGTGGCTGCGGCTCGGCTGCATCCACGCGATGAATCGAAAATCATTCGCGCGCTGGAGGTGTATCAACTGTCTGGACGACGCATGTCGGAGTTTCAGCAGGCGCATGCGTTTGCCGAGCGGCCATTTTGCGCTTTGATCATCGGCCTGAATCGTGACCGCGACGCGTTGTATCGGCGGATCGAGGCGCGAATCGATTGGCAACTGGCTCATGGTTTGATAGAAGAGACGAAGCACCTTCTCTCCCTGGGATATCAGCGTGATAGCTCGGCCATGAAGGGCTTGGGGTATCGACAGGTGGCCGAGCACTTGGCCGGCGAGTACGATGCGGCTGAGATGGTTCGTCGCTTCAAACGGGACACGAGACATTTTTCCAAGCGACAAATGACCTGGTTTCGAAAGGAGCCGGGAGTGCAGTGGCTGACGATCGAGCATTCTGAATCTGCCGCGCACACGGCTGAGTTGGTGATTGGGCAGGTCGAACGATTTCTTCTGACACTTGAGGGCCAGGCATGAGACGACAGGGACTGAGTACGTGCGCAGACATCGGGATCATTGGCGGGAGCGGTCTCTACGATATCGAAGGGCTTCGGACGGTGAAGGAGCTCGCAGTCAAAACCCCCTTCGGCGCTCCTTCCGACAAGGTGATCCTCGGCGAGCTGGACGGAGTTCGTATCGCGTTTCTCTCACGGCATGGACGAGGCCATCGGATCAATCCGTCCGAAATCAACTACCGCGCGAATATCTATGCCCTGAAGTCGCTCGGGGTGAGTCGGGTGATTTCTGTGAGTGCCGTTGGGAGTATGAAGGAGTCGATCAAGCCGGGAGATGTGGTGTTGCCCGATCAATTCATCGATCTCACCAAGCGGCGGGTGTCCACCTTCTTTGAGGGAGGGATTGTTGCGCATGTGGCGTTTGGCGATCCGGTCTGTGCCTCGCTTGGGGCGGCCTTGCTGGAGGCGACCCGCGCGGTTGGCGCCACGGTGCATCAGGGAGGTGTTTACCTGTGCATCGAAGGGCCGCAATTCTCAACGAAAGGGGAGTCCAGGCTGTATCGCCAGTGGGGTGCGAGCGTCATCGGCATGACGAATCTTCCTGAGGCCAAGCTGGCCCGCGAGGCCGAGCTCTGTTATGCCACGGTGGCCCTGGCGACCGATTACGATTGTTGGCATGAGACGGAAGAGGCCGTCACCGTCGAAGGCATCCTGGCGACGCTCCGCCAGAATGTCATGCTGGCTAAGCAACTGTTGCGGACGGTAATGCCTGCGGTGGCCGCCGTCACGTCGTGCCGCTGTCAGCGCGCCTTGCAGGATGCCATTATTACGGCGCCAGATCGGATGCCATCCTCGCTCAGACGGAAGCTGGCTCTGTTGATAGATCGGGCTGTTCCCGTGAAGAAAGGGACTCGGTGAACTATGGGGAAGTTGCTTGTGGTCGGATCGGTCGCGCTTGATACGGTGAAGACACCCTTCGGCGAAGTCAGTGAGGTTCTAGGAGGATCGGCCACCTATTTTTCGACTGCGGCCAGTTACTTTACCAGCGTGGATCTTATCGCTGTTGTGGGGGAAGACTTTCCTCCGCAGCATCTGGCGTTCCTCAAGAGCCGTGGCATCGATGTGACGGGGTTGGAGCGGCGGCCGGGAGAGACCTTTCGCTGGAAAGGGGAATACACGCATCAGCTGAACGAAGCGCATACGCTCGATACGAAGCTCAACGTCTTCGAAACGTTTCGTCCCAAGATCCCTGAGGCCTACCGATCCCCGGACCTGTTATTCTTGGGCAATATCGATCCGGAACTCCAGTTGGATGTCTTGCAGAAGCTTCCGCGTCCGCCCCTCGTCGCGTGCGATACGATGAATTTTTGGATCAATGGCAAGCGAGACGCGTTGTGGCGGGTCTTGGAAAAGGTCGATATTCTCATCATTAACGATGGGGAGGCTCGGGCACTTGGCGAAGATACGAATCTTGTGAAGGTCGCACAAAAAATTCTCGCGCGCGGGCCCAAGCATCTCATCATCAAGCGTGGGGAATATGGGGTCTTGATGTTCAATCAGAAGCAGGTGTTCGGGGCTCCGGCCTTTCCGCTTGAAGATGTGCGCGATCCCACCGGCGCCGGAGATACCTTTGCCGGAGGATTTTTGGGCTACCTGACGGCTACCGGTAATCGCTCGGTCGAGGCGTTCAAACAGGCCATTATCTTCGGGAGCGTGATGGCGTCGTTTACCGTAGAAGCCTTTAGTCTTGACCGTTTGCGAATCCTGGACTACAAAGAGGTGCAAGACCGTTTTCGGGCCTTTAAGCAGTTGACCCATTTCGAGGATATTTCGTGACGTATATGGCTTCCGTCGGTCCGATCGTTCGGGTACGGGTATGTTCGCTGGTCGCCTTGGGTCTGGCGATCGTATGGCTGCCAGGCTGTGCGATTTCGGAAGAGTCGATACAAAAATCAAAAGGCTATTACCAGGAAGGTGTCGCGAGCCTGGAATACGATCAGCAGAAGTCGTATGTATCGTTTCAGAAGGCGTTGAAGCTCGACCCTGGCAACAAGGAAGCACGATATGGGCTTGGCCATATTCTGGCGCTGCAGGGAAAATTTCCTCAAGCCGAAGAAGAGCTCAGGGCTGCGACAACGCTCGATGAAAACTATTCAGAGGCCTACACGTATCTTGGCCAGGTCCTGCAGAAGCAGGGACGATGGCGGGACGCGATCGCATCGTTTCACCAGGCGTTGGCCAATCCCGTCTATACGACACCGGATTTGGCCCGGTTCCATCTCGGTCGGTCGCTGGCTCACGAGGGAGACTATCAAGGAGCGATGGAAGCGTTCGAAGATGCCTTAGTGGTCAGTCCGCCGAATGTTCCCCCTGCCTTGTTAAATTTGGAGCTGGGGCGGGTCTATCACAAACTTGG
>JBDSKU010000027.1:0-3690 GCA_039916745.1 Nitrospiraceae bacterium | reverse complement strand
AACTGGTAAGGATGTAGATCGCGGGAGGTCACGAAAACTCAGTGTGTGTCGCAGATTATACGAGGAGGCCGTTGCTTTGACAACCTGGGGGGCGGTAACTATAATGAACCGATTTTATTGGGAAATGAGTTAGCATTTGCAAAGCCTCATACGCAATTTTTCGATTATCGCCCATATCGATCACGGCAAATCCACCCTCGCTGACCGGATCCTCGACGCAACTGGCGCGGTGACTGCCCGAGAGGCCAAGGAGCAGATCCTTGATGCGATGGACCTGGAACGTGAGCGTGGCATCACGATCAAGGCCCATGCCGTCGCCATTCGGTACAAGGCCAAGGATGGGAAGACGTACGCCTTGCATTTGATCGATACGCCGGGTCACGTCGACTTTACCTACGAGGTCTCGCGCAGCTTGGCGGCTTGCGAAGGCGCGCTCTTGCTTGTCGATGCGACGCAGGGGGTGCAGGCGCAGACGATTGCCAATGTGAATTTGGCCATGGCGAACAACCTCACCATCATTCCGGTGATCAATAAGATCGATTTGGCCAGTGCCGATGTCGACGGCACCAAGCAGTCGATTTCCGATGTGCTGATGCTGGATGCGACCGATGCGCTCTTGATCAGTGCGAAAGAGGGCAAGGGTGTGCCGGAGGTGCTGGAGGCCGTCATCGAGCGAATTCCACCGCCTTCTGGTGATCCAGATGCTCCGTTGAAAGCGCTCATTTTCGACTCCTGGTTCGATAACTATCAGGGTGTGATTGTATTGGCCCGGGTTGTCAATGGCTCCGTTCGTCCCGGTATGAAGATCAAAGTCATGTCGAACGAGCGGGTCTTTGAAGTGATGGAGGTTGGGCAGTTCACGCCGAAGCGAACCAAGAAGTCCGAGTTGTTGACCGGCGAAGCCGGCTATCTCTGTGCCAACATGCGGGAAGTTGCGGACGTCAAAATCGGCGATACGCTGACGGACGCGGTATCGCCCACGAGTGCGCCCTTCCCTGGCTACAAAGAAGTGAAGCCGCTGGTGTTCTGCGGGCTCTATCCTACCGACACGGCCCGGTATGAAGATTTGCGGGATGCGCTGGTCAAATTGCGGTTGAACGACTCCTCGTTCGTCTACGAACCGGAGACATCGCTTGCCCTGGGTTTCGGGTTTCGCTGCGGCTTCCTGGGTCTTCTCCACATGGAAATTATCCAGGAGCGGCTTGAGCGTGAATATAACCTGACGCTTCTTACCACGGCGCCGACCGTTGTCTATCGCGTGTTGACGACCAAGGGCGACGTGCTGGAGGTCAATAATCCGTCGCAGCTCCCGCCCCCGAGCAGCATCGAATCGTTCGAGGAGCCCTTTATTCTGGCGTCGGTGATTACGCCCGAACGGTACATGGGGGCGATCATCCAGCTCTGTCAGGAACGCCGCGGCATTCAGCGGAGCATCCAGTTCCTGGATCCAACGCGGGTGACGATCAGTTACGAAATGCCGTTGAACGAAGTCATTCTCGATTTTTACGACAAGCTCAAGTCGCGTACGCAGGGGTATGCTTCGCTCGACTATGAGTTGCTGGGCTATCGCCAGTCCGATCTTGTACGGCTCGATATTCTCTTGAACGGCGAAGCGGTCGATGCCTTGTCCTTCATCACCCACAAAGAGCGTTCCATTCACCGCGGGCGTCAGCTTGCGGAGAAAATGAAGGAACTCATTCCCCGGCAGATGTACGAGATTGCCATTCAGGCGGCGATCGGGAGCAAGGTCATTGCGCGCGAGACGATCGGGGCTATGAAGAAGAACGTGCTGGCGAAATGCTACGGTGGCGATATCACGCGAAAACGCAAGCTCCTCGAGAAGCAGAAGGAAGGAAAGAAGCGCATGAAATCCGTGGGGAACGTGGAAGTGCCGCAAGAGGCCTTCCTCGCCATTTTGAAAGTCGGTGAAGAATGAGCGGGGAGACGAATCGTCCCTCATCGGACGACCTCACCTCTGCGGCCACCGATGAGCAGGCCGATGCCGCAGGAGCGCCGGCGGTGTCGCAGCTTGGCCGAAAGTCGCTCTTTCGCGAATATGCGGAAGCTATCGTGGTCGCGATGCTCCTGGCCTTTGCCATCCGGGTGTTCGTCGTCCAGGCCTTCAAGATTCCCTCAGGTTCGATGATTCCGACATTGTTAATCGGGGATCATATCCTGGTCAGCAAATTGTCCTACGGCATTCAATGGCCCAGCCAGTGCAAGTTCCAGGCGACTTTTCCTCCCGTCAATTGTTACGCGTCGCAGGCGCTCATCGAGTTCGGCAAGCCGCAGCGGGGCGACGTGATTGTGTTTCGGTTTCCCGAAGACGAGGAGAAAGATTTCATCAAGCGCATTGTAGGGGGGCCTGGCGATACCGTGCAGGTTCGGAATAAAGCCATCGTGGTGAATGGAGCGGTGCTCGACGATAAAGCGTTTACGCAACGGATCGATCCGGGAATCATCGATGGCACCATCAATCCGCGCGATAACTTCGGGCCGGTGACGGTGCCGGAAGGCGCGTACTTTGTGATGGGCGACAATCGAGACCAAAGCTTGGACAGCCGGTTTTGGGGGTTCGTGCGCGAGGAGAAAATCCGCGGCAAGGCATTCCGCATCTACTGGTCGTGGAGCGGACAGGGTCAATGGACGGAGTGGGTCAGATGGGATCGATTCGGCAAAGCCATTCAGTAGGTAAGTCCACGCGCCAAGCCGCTGTGGGATCCGGGGGGCAGGGCCGTGGAGGCGAGGCTTCTCCCAAAGCGCTTCGGCAGTATATTCAGCGGTTCTCGCAAGCCAGTGTGCTCGTCATCGGTGACCTCATTCTCGACCATTATATATGGGGCCGTGTGAGCCGTATCTCGCCGGAAGCCCCGGTCCCGGTCGTCCAGGTCGACTCCGAATCCTTGAGGCTCGGCGGTGCGGCGAACGTCTTCAATAACATTCTGGCCTTGGGGGGCAAGGCGGATTTGTGCGGCGTCATCGGCTCCGACGAAACCGGCAGGATGCTCCTCAAAGAGTTGGGGGGGACCCGTTCAGGACGCGGCGGGGTCGTGATCGACCAGGACCGCCCAACCACCAGGAAGTCCCGCGTCATCGCCCACAATCAGCAGATCGTGCGGTACGACGTTGAGCGCCGGGCAGAACTGAAGCCGGCGATGCAGCGGCGGATTCTCCGTTATGTCGAATCGCGGTTACGGGAGTTATCCTGCCTCGTGGTGTCGGACTATGCCAAGGGTGTGGTCAGCGCGACCTTGATGACGGACCTCACGCGGCTTGCCGCGCTTCGTGGGATCCCCTTGATCGTTGACCCGAAAGTCGAGCATTTCAGCTACTACAAGGGAGCGACGGTCATCACGCCGAATCACCTTGAAGCGACTCAAGCCGCCGGGGTGCACGGCGATGACGATCAGGCGAGCGACGAGGCCGGCGCGATCATCCGGCAGCGTTTGGGGTGTCAAGCGGTGCTCATTACACGTGGCGAAAAAGGCATGAGTCTCTACGAGGGAGACGGCGTCTCCTGGCACATTCCCACACAGGCCCGTCAGGTCTACGACGTCACCGGCGCAGGCGATACCGTGATCGGGACGCTGGCGCTCGCGCTGTCGACCGGTGCGTCGATGAGAGACGCGGCAGCGCTGGCCAACTATGCGGCGGGTGTCGTCGTCGGCATGGTGGGCACCGCAACCCTGT
>JBDSKU010000026.1:0-5253 GCA_039916745.1 Nitrospiraceae bacterium | reverse complement strand
GGTCTCACGGCCGGACTTTTTGAGTGCCGCGGCCAAGCCCTTTTGCCGCAGGTAATCCACGGCTTTCTCGATATCGTCGTCGTTCTCGGTGAGTGCTTTCTGGCAGTCGAGGAAACCGGCGCCGGTTTTTTCTCTCAGTTCTTTGACAAGCTGACTTGATCCAGCCATACGTGACGGTCCTTTTCAATAAACAGTGAGTGCCGTAGTTGACCTATGCTATGCCGGACGTTATGAGGCCGGCGTGCTTGCGAGGCTCATGGCTGCTGGCTTGCCGCCAGCCACAGGCGCTGGCTTAAAGTCTGCCTCTTCGCGCTGTGCTCGTAAAGTGGCGCCTTCAATACAGGCGTTGGCAATAAGGGACGTGATGAGTTTAATGGAACGAATGGCGTCGTCGTTTCCGGGGATCGGATAGGTGATGTGGTCCGGATCGCAGTTCGAGTCCAAGATCGCGATCATCGGAATCTCCAGCCGCTTAGCTTCCTGCACGGCAAGGTGTTCGATGCGGGTGTCGAGCACGAAGACGGCTCCGGGGACACCGCGCATGTCCTTGATGCCGCTTAGGTACTTCTGGAGTTTGACGATCTCTTTCTGCATCTTCATGATTTCTTTTTTCTTCAAGCCGTATTGGCTGGGATCCGCAAGCTTGGTCTCCAGCTTCTTCATCTTATCGATGCTCTTCCGGATCGTCTGGAAGTTCGTGAGCATTCCGCCGAGCCAACGCTGGTTGACGAAGAACATGTTGGCGCGCAGGGCTTCTTCTTGAAGAATCTCGGCAGCCTGCCGCTTGGTTCCGACAAATAGGACCGACTGGCCGGCGGCGACGGTGTCGCGGACGAAGGCATAGGCCTGCTCCATCCGAGCCAATGTTTGCTGTAGGTCGATGATGTAGATGCCGTTACGTTCGCCAAAGAGGAACTTCTTCATCTTTGGGTTCCACCGATTCGTTTGGTGCCCGAAATGGACACCCGCTTCTAGCAATTCCTTGATCGAAACCACTCCCATGCCTTCACCTCCCCTCAAGACTTGCAGAGCACCCGCTGACGCAGGTGAGGGGGACTGGCCCCTTATTCTCAAGTCGAGCGACGTCCATGACGCCGATATGAATTTTATACGGTTCCTCAACGCACGAAATTATGCGAAAAGGAGACAGTCTCCTGACTACTAAAGCCTTGGCACGCTAGCATAATGACGTTGCCTTTGCAAGATGACCTGGTAGAATTATGCCCTAGGATCGATAGCTTGCGTTAATACGGACATAATCGAACGACAGATCGGTCGTCCACATATGAGATCGGTGACGACCGTCGCCTAACCCGACGGCAATCGTAAATTCTTTCTGACGAAAGACCTTCGCGATATGGCGTTCGGCAACGAGTCCGAGTCCCATTCCGTTCCGGACCATCTGGACCTTGTCAAACCACACATTCAGTTTCGAGGGGATAATCGGAACTCCGGCTCGGCCGATCGCGGCCATCACGCGGCCCCAATTGGCATCCTCTCCGAAGAGAGCCGTTTTCACCAAGTTTGAGGTGGCAATGGTTTGGGCAACCTGCCTGGCTTGTGTCACGGTAGTTGCGCCGGTCACCTCAATCTTCACGACCTTGGTGACTCCCTCGCCGTCGCGGCAGATCGCCAGTGCAAGCGATTGGCAGGCTTCCGTCAGGAGTTGCAGAAAACGGCGAAAGGCGGGGGTGCCTTCCTTGATTGTGCGGTTCTCCGCCATGCCGTTCGCCAAGCAGAGGACGGTGTCGTTGGTGCTCGTGTCTCCATCGACCGAGATGCAATTAAATGACTCGTTGGCCGCCAGCGTGAGGGCCCGTTGGAGGGCGCTTCTCGTGATCGAGGCATCCGTGGTGAAATAGCCCAGCATCGTGGCCATATTAGGATGGATCATGCCAGAGCCCTTGGCCATCCCGCCGATGGTAATCAAGCGACCGCCAATGGTGTCTTGAAGGGCAATCGATTTCGGGCGCAGATCAGTCGTCATGATCGCTCGGGCGGCGTCTGGGCCTCCACGATCGTTGAGCTGGCTGAATACTTTTGGGATTCCCTTCATGATTCGATTGAGCGGTAAGGCACGCCCGATTACGCCGGTCGATCCGATGAAGACCTGGTGTGAGGGGACTCCTAAGTGTCGTGCGACCAAGGTTGCGGTTTTTTTTGCGGCAGCCAATCCGTTGGCGCCGGTACAGGCGTTTGCGTTACCACTGTTGACGAGAATGGCTCGCCCGACTCCTTTGCGTAAGTGGAGGCGATCGACGATGACCGGTGCTGCGACCACTTGATTCAGCGTGAAGATACCGGCAATGGGGCCGCTCTGCTCTGAGACGACCAGTGCGAGATCGAGTAGGCCAGGCTTCTTGATACCGCAATGAATGCCGGCGGCGCGGAATCCTTGTGGCGCGGTGATTCCGCGTCGCGAAGATGTGGGTGATGTCGTCTTGGTTATCATGGTGAAGGAGCCGTCCCGGTCTGTATGCGTTAGGGATACGCCGCGGGAGCCGTCAATCCTGTTTCCTCTGGGAAGCCCGACATGAGATTCATTGCCTGAATGGCCTGCCCTGCGGCACCCTTCACCAGATTATCCAGCGCGGCCACCGTGATGACTGATCCTGAACGAGGGTCGAGATAGATGCCGATGTCGCAATAGTTGGAACCTTTGATGTAGCGAGGATTCGGCATGATGTCCTCCTGGACTCTGACGAATCGTTCGCCCTTATAAAAGGTTCGATACAACATGCGCAGGTCGTCCAGTGCCATCGGGCTCTTCAGTTTGCAATAGGCGGTGCTCAAGATACCGCGATTCATCGGGACGAGGTGCGGAGTGAATGTCACGATCGGCTGTGTGGCCCCCGCTCCCGCTGGCGATGAGGCTCGTTGAAGTAATCCACCGAGTTCCTGTTCGATTTCTGGGATGTGGCGATGCTGCCCGATCTTGTAGGGCTCTAGGGATTCATGGGCTTCCGGAAAATGATAGGGGAGAGCCGGGCTTCGCCCTGCGCCTGAAATGCCAGATTTCGCATCGATGACCACGGTGTTCGGTTGCACAAGGTCGTGGGAGAAGAGTGGGGCCAACTGCAGGATGGCGGCAGTCGGGTAACAGCCTGGCGAGGCCACTAACTTGGCCTTGGCGATGGCGGCACGGTGTAATTCAGGAAGTCCGTAGACCGCATCCTTCAGGAGGCCCGCGTAGGTATGCGGCGTGCGATACCACTGCTCATAGATGGCAGAATCTTTCAGGCGATAGTCAGCACTGAGGTCTACCACCAGTTTGCCTGTTTGAAGACAGGCGGAGACTGGCTCCAATGACTTGGTATGAGGAAGAGCCAAGAAGACCGCCTCTACCTGATCTGCTAAGGCCTCGGGTGAGAGCGCTTGAAATGAAAGAGATACGAGCCCTGCCAGATTGGGAAAGACTGAAGCTACGGGAGTTCCCGCTGATTTTTCCGATGTGACGGCATGAAGCTCGAAATACGGGTGGAGGGCCGCCAGGCGGACGAGCTCCGCTCCGGCATATCCACTGGCTCCTGCAATTGCGACGCGTATCTTTTTCATCGCCTCCACCTATGGCGCACCCCACAGACACAAAAAAAGGGAAGGCATGGAGCCTTCCCTTTTTCTGACTGTGGCTCCGATGTTTATCGTTTCGAGTACTGGAACTTCTTTCTCGCGCCCTTCTGTCCGTACTTCTTCCGCTCTTTAACGCGCGAGTCGCGTGTCAGCAAGCCTTCCTTCTTCAGGGGCGTACGGAGGGGGAGATTCAGCACCACTAACGCACGTGCGATCGCATGACGGAGGGCGCCGGCTTGTCCGACTTCTCCGCCGCCATGTACCGTAGCTTTAATCGAATACTGCCCGACGACCCCGCCGATTTCGAGCGGGAACTGAATGATCTGCCGTAAGGTCAGTCGTGGGAAGGCCTTCTCAATCGGTTGATCGTTGATCGTAATGTCGCCTGCCGTCCCGGTGACCCAGGCTCTGGCGACTGCGCACTTGCGTCGTCCGGTTGCATATTGAGTTACTGCTGCCATGCTACAACGTCTCCTTCTTCACTCTCGGTGATGATTGATTACAGTGTAATCGGTTCCGGTCCTTGGGCCTGGTGCGGATGAGCGGGTCCGACATAGACGCGGAGTTTCTTGGCCATGCCATTTCCCAGGGGGGTCTTGGGGAGCATGCCCTCAATCGCTTTAGTCAAGAGGATCGTGGGGTCTTTTCGGAAGACATGCTGCGCCGACTCGGTCTTGAGTCCGCCCGGGAACCCGGTATGGTGACGATAGAGCTTCGTGGTCATTTTGTCGCCGGTCAGGTGGATCTTCTCGGCATTCACGATCACGATATGGTCGCCCATGTCGACATTGGGGGTAAAGGTTGGCCGGTGTTTTCCGCGTAACATTCCTGCCACGCGGGCTGCCAGGCGGCCCAGTGTTTTCCCTTCTGCATCAACGAGATACCACTTCTCCTGTACGTCTAACGGCTTTTGTTGGTAGGTCAACATTGCTTTTCCGTGCTCCTTCGCTAACGAGTGAATCAGGTTTCCTGTACTTCCGGTGCGCCGATATTCTTCGATTCGAGCTTTGCCAGCCAGGCGTCGAGATTGGTGGCGCTCCGCCTGGTCAATACGTCCTGGGTGATGTAGATCGGACAATGAGCCCGCAACGCCAGGGAAATCGCATCGCTGGGTCTGGCGTCGATCGTCCGCTCCACGCCTTTGTTGGCGACATAGACGGTCGCATAATAGGTGCTGCTTTTCACGTCAGCAATGACAACACGCTGAATTGTGACGCTCAAGTGTTCCGCGAAACTTTTGATCAAGTCATGGCTCATGGGGCGCGGCGTGATCATGGCATCGAGCGCGAGTTTAATAGCATTGCCTTCTGCGGCCCCGACCCAGATCGGGAATGTGTCGAGGGAACCGTCCTGTCTTGCCAGGACGACGATTCTTGTATCGGTGTTGGCCTCTTCGAGAATGCGGTCTACCCGGTATTCGATCAGGCTTTGCTCTTTGGGTGGATTGACGGTGCTCATATCGGGTGTCCTTGGAATCAGGAGTCCAGTTTGCCGAAATCTTCCGGCTTAAGATTTTCCAGCCACTGCTCAAGTTCCTCGGAGCTTTGTTTCGTAATGACGGTGTCATTGGCAAATACCGGCGCATTGGATCGAAGAGCGAGTGCAATGGCATCGCTGGGTCTGGCATCGACGGTATATTCTGAGTCTTCGTACATCAAGTGAATCTTTGCAAAGTAGGTGTGT
>JBDSKU010000025.1:0-7499 GCA_039916745.1 Nitrospiraceae bacterium | reverse complement strand
TCGATGATAGGGTGGCATTGAGATGATCGACCTTGATATTCTCCGCCGTTGGTGCAGTCACCTTGTTGCGCGGGTAAGCCTTGCCAGATTAGAAAAGGCTCGTGCGTATGCTCGGCAGCGGGTTTCTGTAGAGAACATGCTGGCCGAGTTCAGCCACGGGCAAGAAGCGGATTTCTTTTCCGGCACCGTGTTAGTGGATGGCACATGGGACAATCCAAACCATTGGGCACGTTATGCGCTTTTGCGCAGGGCGTTGGGCCTGTCACGTGCACGGGAGATAGGGTTGGTCGGGCCTTTCAGATCGAAAGAGTGCAGCCAGACATTTACGAGACTGGGCATCAAAGAGATCGTCTCATTTGACGTCTCAAGGAAAGCCCAAGATTGCCAAGATGTTGCTCGGGGCTTGCTGTCCAACGTTAAGTCGCCGCGTGATATTTTATCCTGGAAGCTGCCTCATGGGTTTCCGCCGGAGTTTCTCTATGATGGCCTGCTCAAGCGTCAACGTGCCGCTTGTGTGAACCTTGCCGACCCGAGGCTTTTAGGTTATGTGTCTGAATTGCTGGGGTGCCTAGCGGTGGCAGAGCATTTATTGAAGGCGTATGACTTTAAGCTGCTCGTGATGAGTCACGTGATTAACTTTCAATATGCTGCCCTTGCGTGGATGGCAGTCGTGCGCGGTATCCCTGTTGTAGCGTTATATGGTGAATTCGGGGTGCTGCGATTTGTCAAATTCAACCGACCTGAAGAAATGTGGGAAACGACAAACCGTCCCACGAAATTCGACTTTGAACATTTGTCTCCAGAGTGTGCTGCTTCAATGGCCACTGCAGGAAGAGCGTACATTCAGAAGCGGCGCGTTGGAAACACGAAGGAACTGGCCGCTATTTATTCTTATCAGAAGAGGCAGCAGCTGATTAGCAGACAGGATATCTGTGCACAGTTTGAGTGGGATCCAAAGCGTCCCATCATTGCCGTATATGCGTCTAATTGGTTCGACTACCCTCATATGTATGGCATGAGCCATTTTGTCGATTTTCTAGACTGGTTGAAAGCCACCATTGATGCAGCGAACATGAATCAATCCGTGAATTGGCTATTTAAGGCCCATCCCTGTGACGATTGGTATGGCGGCGTGACGTTGAGCGATCTGATGCCCGCGCACCTCTTGGGGCATATTCAACAGGTTCCCAAGGAATGGAATGGTGCGGCTCTGATGGACGCGGTCGATGGGCTGGTTACCTATCACGGAACTGCGGGGATTGAGTTTGCAGCAGTGGGGAAGCCGGTTCTGATAGCAGACAAAGGTTGGTATCATGAACTGGGGATTGCCAAATGGCCACGATCGAGAGAGGAGTATCTTCAAAGTCTTGCCACTGAATGGTGGAAAGATGTGGATATTTCAGAAACATCCAGGCGAGCGAAAATTCTTGCCGGGTGGCATTTTTGTCGTCCCTCGTGGCAGGGGGGCTTCATTCTTGAGGATGATCCCGTGCAGAGTCCGATCTATGAAACGCTCCTTGATCTATGGTCCAAGAATCAGGAAGTCATTGCAAGGGAATTGAAGACCATCCGTGATTGGGTTGCTTCCCCTCATAGGCATTACCATACATATAAGATGGGCCTCGCCAAAGAATTTTCCGCATGACATGCGCTGTGAGCAAATCTAGGGGAAGCTCTGTATTGCCGGTATCTCAGCTGGTAGAGCCGGATACAGTCGTGGTAGATGCAAGGTAACTCGAAACTATAAAGGTATATACCAGGATGGCCGTGAGAATTGAATCGCTCCCCCAGGAACGCCTTATCGAGGCGGTTTCGCCATATCTGAAGACTATAATTCCTCAGGCAAGTTTGGAAGGGCGTGCACTCTGTCGTTCACGTCGTCGCGGAACACTGGTGTCAACGATTCAGCTAGGGCTTCAGCAAATCATTCGCTTCAAGAGGGAACGGTCTCAGGAGTCTACCTAGAGGCACTATTCTGATTCCTATGCCGACACCGGGGTAGAGGCCTTTGATGCTTGTCTGGCATCCACGGCTCGCTCAAACCCCTTCAAGCTAGGCAACGAAAGCTTATTGGTCTTACCTCCCAGTGGGCTTTACGCCGCATATCTTGCAACTCTTTCGGATGTCGTCGGTCAGCTCAAGCCATCTTCGATCTGTGAAGTAGGATTCGGCTCTGGCAAGAACCTCATTTATCTGGCGCCGCGTTTCCCTGACATACCGTTCTGCGGATACGAGCTGACACATGAGGGAGTTGCTGTGGCCAAGAGTCTCCAGGAGAGACAAAGCCTTCCGCCGAATTTGGCAAAGCTTGTTGGCCAGAATGATGTGACAGCGATGGAGGCAGTGCGTCGGATTGATTTTCGTCAGGGCAACGCGAAGTGTTTATCAGCTCCGGACAAATCGTTCGATCTCACATTTACCGTGTTGGCACTTGAGCAAATGTGGCCAATTCTCCCTCAGGTGCTCGCAGAGATTCGACGGGTCACTTGTCGATACGTCGTGTTTCTTGAAGCCTTCCGCGAAGCCAATGACTGGCTGGGCTACTTGAATCTTTTGGTCCGAAACTACTTTCGGGCGGACCTGAGGATGATGCAAGCAGCCGGATTTTCTCCCATCGCGCTTTTTCGACAGCTGCCACTTAAGCACACACATGGTGTGGCAATGTTAGTTGCCGAAGTGGTGCCCGCCCCATCCCCAAATGCCAAAGTCCATTGATATGCCGAACGGACCTCATTTCCAGGGGAAGCTCCTTGAAATTCTTCATCGGGGGCTGCGACTCCTGACAGAGTCTGAGCGCAGGAGGGCTGTCCTGCTCAGTATGCTCGTTTCCCTGACGGAAGTTGTGCAGGTTGTGGCCATGCTTCTGGTTTTGCCGGTTGTCGGAATTGTTGTGGAGCCTGACCTGTTGCAGAGTCATAGGGCAATGCAGCTCTTGCACGAAATCTTAGGTAGTCTGCCGGTAGAGCAATTCGTTTTCCTGCTTAGCGGTACTGCGCTCTTCTGTATAGCCGTTGGGCAGGCTGGGAATCTTTCCGTTCAGTCTGCGATCGAAGTTTTTGTATCCCGCATCCAGACGCGACTGGCACATGAGTTGTTAGGCGAAACGATCGCGGCTCCATACCCGTGGTTTCTTGAGAGAAATGCGGCCCAATTGGTTCGGCTGTTCCACAATGACATTGCCCTCTGGGGGCGAGATTGCATTGGGAATATGCTGCGAGTGCTGACCCATGGACTTACCATCCTTGCCGGGGTGGTCGTGGTGATGGCCACGGCTCCAGTAGGAGGCGTTATCGCGCTTGCCATGGTCGCTGTGCTCGCGTATGGGATTCTATGGGTCATACGACCATCGATCATCAAGTGGACAAATACAAAACGACAGGCAGCCGATCAGGCGATGATCATGGAAACCCAGATTCTGTCCGGTGTGAAAGATATCAAGGTCAATGGGGGAGAAGGATATTTCCTCCAATTATTTAAGGATTCTTATGGCCTAATGAGCCATGCCTCTGCTCGGGGGGTGATTCTAGGGCAGTTACCGACCTCCCTCTTGCTGCTTGTGGGGCAGTCCAGTCTCTTGCTCGTGGTGCTTATTCTCTGGAAGTCAGGCAGCCGGGGAGGGGAGATCGCCTCCCAGATGGCTCTCATCGTCTTGGTCACCTCACGTGTGGTGCCGGCAGTCACTCGACTTTCCGCGACTATGACCTCGCTACTCAACGCGATACCATGGGTAGAGGGTATTCTTACCTTACGGCACAGCATTCTGGAAGCTTCTCGGACTGTGACACCTGTCGGTAGAGTGATGCCCGTTCCTCTAGCTTGGCGGGATATCCGATTCGAGCGAGTTAGTTTCAGTTACAGCGGCAATGAACGACCGGTGCTTGCAGATTTGTCGATCGCTCTGGAACGCGGGCGATCCTATGGGTTAATCGGGGCCTCGGGTGCGGGGAAAAGCACGTTCGTCGACCTCTTGCTAGGGCTACAGACGCCGATCAGTGGAGACATTCTGATCGATGGGCAGCCGCTCAGGTCACTTGATATTCGAACCTGGCAGCGACGAATTGGTTATGTGTCCCAGTCGCCGTATTTCACAGACGACACGATCATGGCAAATGTTGCCTTCGGGGTCACAGATGCCATGATCGATGGGCCTTGGGTCGAGGAATGTCTAAGGATGGCGGGTTTGCAAGATTTTGTTGCCGGGTTGCCGGAGAGAGTGCGGACCAGGCTGGGGGATCGTGCCGTGAGAATCTCCGGCGGGGAGCGGCAGCGGATCGCTATCGCACGCGCTCTGTACCGGCGGCCTGACATATTGCTGCTGGATGAAGCCACTGGCGCGCTGGATTCTACGACTGAGCAGGTGATCATTCGTTCGTTGGAAGAACTTCGAGGCCGGATTACTATGGTCATTATCTCCCATAGAATGAGTGCCGTGTCGACCTGTGATCAGGTGCTGTTGCTCGATGCCGGGCGCGTAACCATGCACGGGACTTATTCCGACGTGCTGCGGCAACATCCGGCCAGCGCATGATCCGATCTCACCACGTGAAAGGTGTGGAGTATGTCGTTTTGTACGTCATTCAGAATTGATGCCCGGGAGGTCGGCGACGGTGCTCCTGTGTTTATCATTGCAGAAGGGGGACTCTCCCATTTTGGCGACATGGAACTTGCCCGCCAACTGGTTAATCTGGCAGCAGATGGTGGAGCCGATGCGTTCAAGACACAGTTCTTCGATGTAGAGGCGTTGATTGCGCGACGTGCACAGGATTGGCGGGAGCGTCTGCGCCCGCGCAATCTGACATTTGTGCAAGCGCGGGAACTAAAGAATTTGTGTAGCCGACGCGGGCTTATTTTCCTTGCAACGGCGCACGATGAAACCCGTATCCGTTGGCTTCAGGATCTCGACGTGCCGGCGGTGAAGGTCGGCTCTGGAGAACGGAACAACCCGGCCTTTCTCTCGAAGCTGGCCTCAATAGGCAAGCCCATGATCGTTTCAACCGGAATGTACGGCGAATCGGACGTGCGAGAGGCTATCGAGGCATGTGCGGTTGCAGGTTGCCAGGAACTCGCGCTATTACATTGCGTGACGTCCTATCCCACCCCTTCCGATCAGGTGAACTTGGCTGCCATGGGCCGATTGAAACAAATCTTTCCGGGGCCAGTCGGATACTCGGATCACACGGAGGATAACCTGGCTGTTCTGGCGGCCGTTGCCCGAGGGGCGGCGATTATTGAAAAACATATTACGATTCTGCGCAATGTGCCAAATGCGCAAGATTGGAAAGTCTCTGCCGGGCCGGAGAATTTTGCTCAATTGGTGTCTGACATCCGACGCGTAAAGGAAATGATCGGGCATGGGAGAAAGGAACCTGCTCCCTGCGAGCGAGAGGGAACCAAGTGGGCACTTAAATCATTGGTGCCGTCAACGGATCTCCCCGCCGGCCACAAATTAGTAGCTGAGGACTTGTGCAGTAAGCGGCCTGGCGATGGCATTCCTCCTAATCAACTCCAGCAGATTCTGGGATGCCAGCTTAAGAGGAATGTACAGGCTGATGAGTTGATCGTGATTGATGATATTGCAAGCGCCAACTGAGAAATTTAACGTGTTGCCCAGACTGGAAAAGGAGCGCCCATGCGAATCGTAATTCTTGGCGGTGATGGCTACTTAGGATGGCCGACGGCTCTTCACTTCTCGTCTCGCGGTGACGAGGTGGTGGTGGTTGACAATTTTTCGAAGCGCCGCTGGGAGTTAGAGGATGGGATTGAGCCGCTCATTCCTGTTCCTACCCTGCATCGTCGAATTCTCAAGTGGAAAGAGAAGACCGGGGCAGACATCCAGTTGCAAGTCGGCGATATCTGCAATCATCGTTTCCTTTACAAGGTGCTGGAAAAATTTCGTCCCGATGCGATTATCCATTATGGCGAGCAGCCATCCGCACCCTATTCGATGCAGAGCCGAGAGAACGCTGTCTACACGCAAATCAATAACGTGAGTGGTACTCTCAACCTTCTGTTTGCCATGCGTCGATATTGTCCGGAGGCTCATCTCGTGAAGCTTGGCACGATGGGGGAGTACGGCACGCCCAATATTGATATCGAAGAAGGTTGGCTGACGGTGACCCATAATGGCCGTAAGGACACGGTCCTTTACCCGAAACGGCCAGGGAGCTTCTACCATCTGTCCAAAGTCCATGACAGTAATAATATAGAATTTGCATGCCGGATCTGGGATCTTGCAGCGACAGACCTGAATCAGGGGGTCGTGTATGGACTCGGCACTGACCATTCGGACATTGACTCCGAACTCCACACATCTTTTCACTATGATCATGTTTTCGGAACGGTACTGAACCGTTTCCTCGTGCAGGCCGCCATCGGGATGCCACTTACGGTGTATGGACAAGGCGGCCAGACCAGAGGGTTTCTGAATATCACCGATACGATCCAATGTGTTGCGCTAGCCGTAGATAAACCGGCGAAGCCAAAAGAGTTCCGTGTGATGAACCAGTTTACCGAGCAATTTTCAGTCGCCATGTTGGCAGAGAAGGTTCAAGCAGCAGGTTCCAGGGCGGGGCTGAACGTGAAGCTCGACCATATTGAGAATCCCCGCATCGAGATGGAGAACCACTACTTCAACGCCAAGCATTCTAAGCTCGTCGATCTTGGGCTGAAGCCGCATTTGCTGACAGACGAGACGTTGGATTCAATGCTATCGGTGGCACTGCGATACCGAGACAACGTCAAGGCAGATACGATCATGCCGACAGTCACCTGGGCGCAAAAAAAGTAATTGTTCCTCAGTCTCCTTACACCCGGACTTTCATCGTGAAAAGAAAAGCGCTGGTCTTCCTGGACTACGATATGCTCATCCGCCATTTTATCTTGAGCGGTGTTTTTCATGAGCTTGAGCAGAGGTATGAGGTTGTCTATGTTTTTCATCAGGATCAGACATCGGAGAAACAAGGGATCTATGCCGATATCGAGAAGCTGGGGTTGAAAAACTGGACTCGATTTGCAGTGCCGAGAGTGCGCATGGGGAGCTGGGATAAGCTATATTCCATCACTGCATTAAATGCTCAGCGTGGCACTCCTAACTTCAAGCCCCGAAAAGAGATTATGGCAGTGGTGAGAGGGAAGTGGCGAACAAACTATTATCATTTCCTTTCATTGCCAGGGCTTTTCCCGCTTGTCCAAGCTCGGTTGCAGAGACAAATGGGTGTCTATGAACCTTTGCTGGACTTTGTGCGCGATCAAAATCCTGACGTTATTATCCATCCGTCACTTTTAGCCGGGTACTTTATCAATGAGCTCCTGATAATTTCCCGGCGGCGTTCGATCCCGCTCGTGATCATGATGAACTCATGGGACAATCCAAGCACCAAGGCTATGAACACCGGCCATCCGGACAGGCTGATTGTCTGGGGACCGCAAAGTAAGCAGCACGCGATTCAGTATCTCGGTATGTCGCCTGAGAGCATTGAGGAATTCGGGGCCGCACAGTT
>JBDSKU010000024.1:0-4633 GCA_039916745.1 Nitrospiraceae bacterium | reverse complement strand
CCCGATGGCGGCTGGCCGATTTTCTACGGCGGCCCTTCGGAGATCAGCGCCTCGGTCAAAGCCTATTTTGCCTTGAAGTTGAGCGGTATTTCAGCCGATGAGCCGTACATGCTTCGCGCCCGTGACTGTATTCATGCCAAGGGCGGCGTGGTCTGTGCGAATGTCTTCACGAAAATCACCCTGGCCTTGTTCGAACAGTACGATTGGGAAGGCCTTCCGAGTATGCCGCCGGAGATCATGCTCCTACCGAAGCGGTTCTACTTCAGCATCTATGCGATTTCCTATTGGTCGCGTGCCGTCCTGATTCCCCTGTTGGTCGTGTTTGCGAATCAGCCCGTCTGTCGTATTCCCAAAGAGCAGGGGATCGACGAACTCTATGTCTTCCCCCGGGCACAGATTCATTATCGCGACGTGCCACCATTCAATAAGGATCAACGGTGGTTCACCCCGCATAATTTTTTCGTTCAATTGGACGGGGTACTCAAACTCTACGACCGGATGCCGCTGAGTTGGTTGCGCGAAAAGGCTTTGCATACGGCGGCCACCTGGATGTTGGACCATATCAAGGGCAGTGGCGGGTTAGGGGCAATCTATCCGGCCATGGCGAACTCGATCGTGGCGCTTCGCTGCCTCGGGTACCAGGTCGACGATCCCTTGGTCCGGAAGGCATTCCAGGAAATCGAATCGCTGGAAGTTTACAGCATCGTGTCGATCGGCGATCAGCGCGTCGAGGCCCTACATCTCCAGCCGTGCCATTCTCCCATCTGGGACACGGCATTACTGATGAATGCTTTTATTGAAACCGGGATGCCGCAGGACCATCCCTCGCTCCAGAAAGCGGCTGCGTACTTGGCTTCCCGCCAGACAAAAACGGTTGGAGATTGGAAGTTCTCGGCCCCCAACGCAGAACCGGGAGGCTGGTACTTCCAGTTTGAGAACGAGCTCTATCCCGATGTGGATGACTCGGCCGTCGTGTTGATGGCCTTGTCGAAAGTTCGAATGGCTCAGACTTCTGAACTGCAAGAATCGATTCAGCGGGGAACGAACTGGGTGCTCGCCATGCAAGGGTCCGATGGCGGCTGGGGCGCATACGACAAAGATAATAATCGTATCGTGTTCAACTACATCCCATTTGCCGATCACCATGCCTTGCTCGATCCCAGTACGTCCGACCTGACGGGACGTTGCCTCGAGATGCTTGCCGCGCTGGGCTACGATCAGACGCACCCTGCTGTGGGGCCGGCGCTCCGGTTTCTGAAGCGAGAGCAGGAAGCCGATGGCAGTTGGTATGGCCGGTGGGGCGTCAATTACATCTATGGTACCTGGTCCGTTCTGGCAGGCCTGCGAGCGATCGGGGTGGATCTTTCGGAGCCCTATATTCAGCGTGCGGTCTCCTGGCTTGAATCAAAACAGAATCCCGATGGCGGCTGGGGCGAGTCCTGTCATTCGTACGGCGATGATCCTGAGTGGAGCGGGAAGGGAGACAGTACCCCGTCTCAAACGGCTTGGGCCATCATGGGCCTGATGTCGGCCGGGATGACCGACGCCTTCAGCGTCGCTCGAGGCATTCAGTATCTGCTCCGTCATCAACTCAAGGATGGTTCATGGGAAGAGGTTCGCCATACAGGGACCGGATTCCCACGGGTGTTTTATCTCCGCTACCACTGGTATTGCCAATATTTCCCGCTGTGGGCCTTGGCCATGTACCGAAATTTACGGACGCGCGGACACATGCGGGCCGATGAAGTGCGTGAACAGGTCTTGGCATCCGGGTGTCATCGAGCCGATCGTTGATCGCTTCGCCGACCTCCTCTCCTGCTGGCGTGGGGCAGCCTCCTGTAGGACCTTCGATGGATCCCATCGCTATCTTTGTCGCGACTCGCTGGGAACTCCAGGCCGTTCAGCGTGCAATCGCCACGGATCGTGTTACGACCATTGCCGGAGTCCGCTGTCAGATTGGGCACCAGGGGCAGCGCGCCTACTGGCTTATTCAAACCGGCGTCGGCCCCGCTGCCGCCAGCGCGGTTGCTGAAAAAGTGTTGAAGGCGCAGCCGATGTCGTTGGTCATATCTACGGGTTTTGCCTGCGCGCTTATACCGGCTCATGTGGGAGACCTCATCGTTGGGACCTCCGTGTCGTCTGTGCCGAGTGCCGGAACGGGGGGGACGGAGCATGACTCGATATTGTGTGACGAGGCTGTGCGCTCAGGTCTTCTCGCCGTGGCACAGGATGCCGGGATGGTCGTGCGAGTGGGAACAATCGTGTCAGGGTCGACTGTGGTATGGCAGGCAGAAAGCAAGCGCCGGCTGCGTCGTTTGACTGACGCGACGGGGCTCGATATGGAAAGCGCCGCGCTGGCATCGGAGGCTCGCGAACGCGGTGTACCGATGGCGATCGTGCGGACGGTTTCCGATCTCGTGGATGAAGATCTCCCTCTTGACTTCAACCTCTTTCTCAGGCCCACTGGCTGGGTGAAAGGCCTGTGGGCGCTCATCCGCCACCCCACTGGCTTCGTAGGGCTGAATCGGCTGCGAACACAGAGCCGAGTAGCAGCGGATCGATTGACCGAATGGTTTCAACTTTACGCAAAGTCGGACATCGAATCTCCTCGCTTGTCTAGGTAACTGATGACGAATGTGATTGAACAGCTGGGTGCGCGGGCCATCCTCCGTATACAGGAGATGGGGCGCATGTTGTTGTTTGTGCTGTCGGCCTGTGCCTGGCTGGTGCGGCCTCCGTTTCGATTCCATCAAATCATGAAACAGCTCCACTTCATCGGGTATAAATCCGTGTTTGTCGTTGTGCTGACGGCGGGCTTTACGGGGATGGTGCTGGCACTACAAGGTTATTACAGCTTGCGGAAGTTCGGTTCCGAGGGGTTGCTGGGTTCTGCGGTGGCGTTGAGCATGATCCGGGAGTTGGGACCAGTGTTGGCGGCGTTGATGGTGACTGCGCGAGCCGGCTCAGCCATGACCGCTGAGATCGGCATCATGCGGATTACGGAGCAGATCGACGCGCTCGATACGATGGCGATCAACCCGATGCAATATCTGATCGCACCGAAATTGGTGGCGGGTGTGATCGGGGTGCCGTTGCTCGTGGCGATCTTCGATGTGGTCGGTATCTATGGCGGATCCCTCGTCGGAGTGGATTTGTTGGGCGTGAGCGAAGGGGCCTACTGGAACTCGATCGAATCGGCTGTGGAATGGAAAGATATCTACGGCGGCATTCTCAAGTCGATCAGCTTCGGGCTGATCATCAGTTGGATCTGTTGCTATAAAGGATTCTACACGAGACAGAGTGCCGAGGGACTGGGGAGTGCCACGACGGAGGCGGTTGTTTTATCGTCGGTGCTCATCCTCGTCTGGGACTATTTTCTCACCTCGGTCTTGCTCTAATCAGGATGCTGAAAAAGTCCACCAGCGGCGTTCTCGCTTCCCTCAGAGGCTCAGCGTACCAAAGCGTACGCCTCGCCTCTTTGCTCGCTGCGGCCTTGCTGGATGGCCTTTTTGAGCATCCTGCATGGTATTCTCCTCTTGTCCCAGGCGTGCAGGTCATCGAAGTTCTGCTGTGCCGAAATGGTTTTTCAGCATCTTGCTAACACCTATGATCAGGCTGGTCGGCGTCGAAAAAAAACTGGGTGGGCAACCGGTGCTCCAGGGGGTCGATCTCTCGATCCCCGTCGGCAAGCTGACGACCATTATCGGTCGCAGTGGAGAGGGAAAGAGTGTGCTCCTCAAGCACATGATCGGGCTGATGCAGCCGGATCGCGGTGAGGTGTGGGTCGGTGATGTGGAAATCTCCCGGTTGTCGGGCACGCGCTTGAATGATGTGCGGAAACGCTTTGCGATGCTGTTTCAGGGGGCTGCGCTGTTCGACTCGCTTTCGGTCTTCGAGAACGTGGCCTTCCCGTTGCGCGAGAAATTGCGCATGAAGGGCTCGGCGGTGACCAAACGGGTTGAGGAAAAGCTGGGGGAAGTCGGGCTGGAGGGGATGGGACACAAGTTCCCTGCCGAGTTGAGCGGGGGCATGCGGAAACGGGCAGGATTGGCACGGGCGTTGGTCATGGAGCCGGAAATCATTCTTTTCGATGAGCCCACGACCGGGCTGGATCCGTTGATGGCGAAATCGATTCACGATTTAATCGTCACGATGCAGCGGCGGTTCGGTTTTACGGCGGTGATGGTCAGCCATGAAATTCCGGAGATCTTTGGGATTTCCGATTGGGTGGCGATGCTTCGGAAAGGCAAGATTGCGTTGATGGCCCCGGCCGCTGAGTTCCAGCGGACCACCGATCCGGAGATTCGAGAATTTATTTCAGTCGGTGGGACTGTGGCGTTGCCTGGATCGCTCGTTGGGTGAGAGGGGGAGTACTAAGGATGGAAAAAGCCAAGCTGGAGATGGTGGTCGGTGTGTTCGTGCTCGTCGGCATCTTGTGCCTCGGGTATCTGGCGGTCAAGTTAGGGAAACTCGAGTTGGTCAGCGGAGACGTCTACGAAGTCGACGCGCAGTTCAATACGGCCTCGGGGCTTAAGCCAGGCTCGACGATCGAAATCGCCGGCGTCGAAGTCGGCAGGGTCCGAGGGATTACGCTCATTGAAGATCGTGCCAAGGTCACACTGGCGGTCAACAA
>JBDSKU010000023.1:0-8098 GCA_039916745.1 Nitrospiraceae bacterium | reverse complement strand
CGATCCTCGGCCCAGTGGTCGAGTTTATCCATTTCGGTCTCGAACCACATCCCATTCTTTGCCGAGATGGAGTCCAGGAACTCCCGCATCTGCCGGGTAGTCATATCTTCCAGCGTCGCCTTTATGCCGGCGGCTATCACGGGCCGGGAGTGAAGACGATTGTGCCGGGCCATGGCGAACTCAAAGTGAGTATGCGATTGGTGCCGAATCAAACTCCGGAGAAGGCCTTCGCCTTGCTCAAGCGCCACGTGGCCAAGATCAATCCGAATGTGAAGGTGGAGAAGGAGGGCATGTTGCACCCGTTCAAGGGGAGTTTCGACGGGCCCTATGTCGATTGTGTGAAGCGGGCGGCGAAAGCCGGATTTGGGAAAGAACCGGCCTTCATTCGCGAGGGCGGATCGATCGGCGCCGTGGTGACGATGCAGAAAGCCTGGAAGGTGCCGATCCTGTTTATGGGCTTGAGCCTGCCGAAGCATGGGTACCATGCGCCCAACGAATACTTCGACTGGGGCCAAGCCTCAAGCGGTATGAAGGCCTTCGCGCATTACTTTGCGGAGCTGGCGAAGATGGGAAAGAGGTGAGGAGTGGCCAGGTGCCCTTCTTGCTCGCAGAACGCGCACGATAGGAATGTGCATCGTTCGATGCGCGCAGTAAAGGGCAGCCTTGGCCACTCCCTCCTAGGATGGGTGAATGGAGTGAGGATGTGGACCTGGGCTGAGGGTCTCCTGTGCTCGTGCACCGCGCGGTCTCAGAGGGATAGGAGGGAAGCAGCCAGACCGTCCTTCTTGCTCGCTGAGGCCCCACGATGAAGCAGTGGTCCCTCAATGCGCGCAGTGAAGGACAATCTGGCCACTCCCTCCTAGGGTGGGTGAATGGAGTGAAGATGTGGACCTGGGCTGAGGGTCTCCTATGCTCGTGCAACGCGCGGTCTTCGAAGACCCTCGTTGAACACGCGCAGTGGGAGATCCTCTAGCCCGCCCTCACGTGAGAAGATGTAAGAGCGTGGTCGTACGCTGGGCCCCTAGTGGTTTGATATGGAAAGAGGGATTGAATAGCTCCACACTCATCTAGCAGAATTATTCCAATCCCTCGCTCATGTTATGAGTTAGAGATTGAAAGTAAGGTAGGTCGATACCGCTTTACATAGGTAGATGGGGAATATATGCGCATGAAAGAGGTCAAAGTCTCTAGCTGGGAAGAATTTGAGGCGAAGCTTACATCTCTTTTTGAGAGTGTGAGGAATAGAAAAGATACGACTAGGTTGTACGTATCAGAGCCGCTTTTCCGAGGACATGGGAATTCGAGATGGAAGCTTGAAACGACATTGGAGCGGTATGCGAGTGCCCCATTCGAAGAGAGAGCCTACTACAAAGTTATGCTAAGAACCGTAAATGCAGTGGAGTCGTTCACTGAAAAAGCATGGAATCTAAGTCACGAGCATCTGGATAGTAAAGATGGTCCACATGCTCCCCAAGGTTATGAGTTCATGATTTATTTACGGCACCATGGATTTCCATCACCTCTTTTGGATTGGACACGGTCTCCATACGTTGCAGCTTTCTTTGCATTCCGTCACAAGCCAACCGATGGCAGTGACAATGTCGCCGTGTACTCCTATCAGGAATATGTCGGTGGGGCCAAAGGCTGGCGAAGTTCGGAGCCGACAGTATTCGCTCTGGGGCCACACGTAACCGCGCATAAACGACATCATACTCAGCAAAGTGAATATACGATTTGCAAGAAACAAGTTAGTGAAACATCCTTCTATTACAATCATGAAGAAGCATTTGCAAAAGATGATAGAGATCAGGACTTCCTAATGAAGTATGTAATCCCTGTAAGTGAGAGAGCTAAAGTTCTTGAAAAGCTCGACCTTATGAACGTAAATGCATACTCGCTGTTCGGGCAAGAAGAAAGCCTCATGGAAACATTGGCGTACAGGGCAATAGGAAAAAAGAGGAATGGTTAGCCCAGCCTGTATGGGCCTTGATCTAGCTGCTATAGCGATAATTCGTAGAATAAGAATGTTGCTCTCTTCTGGCCCAACTCGTGAGATTGAGTAATTCCACAAGTTGGGTCACAGATCATCAAGCTTCCATCGTCCACGCCGGTCGGGAACAGTGAGTGCTGTACTCAGGTGATCGAGAAACTCCCGGCGGGAAATCTCTTCTGCGCCGAGGGCGATCACATGGGGCGAGGATTGCTGGCAGTCCATGAGGCTGAATCCCCAGGCCTGGAGCTGGCGGATGAGCGAGGCCAGCGCCACTTTTGACGCATCGGAGGTTCGCGTGAACATCGATTCCGCGAAAAAGGCTCCACCGATTGCGACCCCATAGACCCCGCCGACCAGGTGTTCGTCCTGCCAGGTTTCAATTGAATGGGCATAGCCGAGTTCATGTAAGCGAGTGTAGGCGTCAAGCATCTCCGCGGTGATCCATGTGCCCCCGTCAGGATATTGCGGTCTCGGTCCTGCACAGTGCGTCATCACCTCGCGAAAACAGGTATCGAATGTGACGCGGAAGATGCCGGGGCGGAGACTTTTCTTGAGGCTGCGCGAGATGTGGAGCTTGGGGGGAAAGAGGACGGTCCTGGGATCGGGCGACCACCACAAGATCGGCTGGTCGTCGTCGTACCAGGGAAAGATGCCGTGACGGTAGGCTTCGAGCAACCGTTCCGGCCGCAGGTCGCCTCCGACAGCGAGCAGTCCTTCTGGCGATGCTGAGTCAACGGGCGGGAAGCGCAGATCGGATGGGTTTGCGCTGAGCCTGAACATGGCAAACAAGGTACGTCAATCGACGCTAAAAAACTATGGCTTCGGGAGCCGGACCGTCACCCTTTTTGTTGCTCCGCCTGTGCCAGGATCGGCTGGAAGATGGGATCTGCGTCCAGGACTGCTTTCAATGATTCTGCCCCGATGAAGAAATTCCAGATGTCTGGCGTCTGCCCAGGAATTTCAGCGAACCATCGTTTGGCTTCCGTCAGCAGCGCCAAGAGCGCCCGATTGTCCCGGTCCGGGGTGAACAACAGGCTGTAAGCCTTGGTGTATTCAGCCATGAATTTATCGAGCGGCAGGTCGGCGATTGCGAGCGCTGCGTCGGCATCCTGATAGGCGGCCCGAATATCCGAGTCGTCGAAGATGCGGTTCCAGGCTACTTTGCCGATGCGAGACCAGGCCAGTTGAAGCAAGGCTTCGGCTCTACCCGCTCGTCGCTCAGCCGGGACGGCTTTGACTAAGGCTTGGTGGGTCTTGATCGAGGCTTCTTGATCGTTGTTCCAGCGCAGGGCGACGCCTAACCGGAATAGGTTATCGAGTTGCTCAGGATGGACAACCGCCAGGGCTCGCATGGCGGAGATCATGCGGTAGAGGTGGTCGGCCGTCGTCGGTTTGTCGAACCCGCCCATTTCCATTCCCAGCGACAGGTCGAAGCGTGTGGATTGAGCGTAGATATTCCAGAACTGCTCGTTCACGACCAAGGCCAGCGCCGGATCCTTGACCATGAGTTTGTGAAAGGGAATGGCCTCGTGCAGGATCACGGCATAGAGGTGTCGGCTCAATACCATGAGAGCTTCGGTGTGGTTAGGATCGATGATGAGCACACGATTCAACATGGCGACGCGGTCGCGTAGTTCGGGAAAGGTTGCGGCGCGAGCAGCCGCAGCAGTCAAGAGACCGGGAAGGTCCGTCGGTCCCCACCAGACTTGCGAGTTCGGGAGAGCTCGGCTCGTTTCGGTGAGGAACGGAATTTTTTCACGGACGCCGCTCCCGGCGATGGCGCCGCTGGTCACGGGAAGGTTCACGACCGCCATATCACCCGCGAAGCCATGTTTCTTTAGCCCGGAGAGGACGACCCATTGGAGCGTGATTTCTTTCAGCCCGCGTCTGGTCCGCTTGATCGTATTCGTCCACTTGACCGAACCGGCTGCATAGGTCAACGGAGCGGTCAGGGGATCCTGATAGCTGACGGCTAATTTCACCAGGGTGGTTGGCACCGCCACGACCGGGCCATTCGGCCGGAGGCGGAAGGAGGCCGACGGGATCGGTGTACTGCCGACAATGCGAGTATGAAATCCGGTTCCCGGTGGCGTCAGGCCCAGCGAGTCGGCCACGAAGGCCGAGGCAGGGTAGCGGTTGAGCTCTTCACTGAAGAAGACCAGGTCGCCATTACTGGGCCATAAGACCTCCATGCCCACATCGCTTCGGACCAAGGTGGGCGCATGTGCGGTTTTCAGGCCTTGCCAGCAGGAGTCGTAGAGAGGATCGGAGTCAGCCGGATAGGTCTTGATGCCCTTAGGAGATGCGGTCACGATGGGATACTGACAGGCGAAATCCAGTTGGCCCACGACGACTGTATTGCCCGTGCCCAAGGCTTCGGCGTAACGCTGAGCCGTCGTTTCAGCAGCCGTGGCAGCCTGCTTCGATTTTTTCGCAGTTGCAGCGGATGCCGATGGGGTCTCGATCACGGTCATGGCCGTGCTCATCGACAGGGTTCCAGCAAGAAACAGGATCGTGAACCGGCGACGTTGGAGAATCTGCAGGCGCATCATGTCGTACGCTCCTCTTAGAATAAAAGTCGAGAAGAAGTCGGTACTGTACCATGCAGCTTGAAGGATCTGAAAGAGGCGAGGGAGGCCGATTTACCACTGGTAGGCTGTTGAAAATCGTTGCCCTTACTGCGCCTTGGCGGCGTCGAGGATTGCCCGGCGCATGCTCACGCGGTCGCTGGACTTCAACGGCGGGACTGGGCGATGTCGGCAGAGTGTGACGGTCTGCCGAAGCGAGGCGATGAAGACTTCGCAGTTCGGACAGGCGCCCAGATGTTTGCGTATTTCCCGGCAAATGTCGGACGGGAGTTCGTTGTCGATAAAGGCGGATAACTGCCGGAGAAGATCCACGCAATGGCCTTGGCCTGGCGTATGGCGGTGAGACGATGGCTTGGATCGTTTTTTTGGCGCCGCTGTTTTTTTCTTCGTCATGAGCCCAAGCCTCCCGACTTGTGGTCATCGTGGTTGGTGATGCCGCGGGCGCTGAGTTCCCGCCGCACAAATAAGCGGGCCCGGTGCAATCGCGATTTGACGGCTCGTTCGTTCAAACCCATGATGGATCCCACCTCTTTGGCGCTCAATCCTTCCATATCGCGGAGCACGAGGGCCATTCGATATTTTTTAGGCAATTTATCGATTGCCTGGTCGAGGGCCTGCCGGAGCTCTTTGTTCTGCAGCGCTTCTTCGGGGCTGAGACCTTCCATGGGGATCTGCAGGTGAAATTCCCCTTCCGATGTGGGCACGAAATCTTCAAGCGATAGCTCGTGCTGGGGCTCCCCTTTACGCTTGCGCCGCATCCGTATGCAGGCCCGTGAGGCGATGGTATAGAGCCAGGTGGAAACCCGTGCCTCGCCGCGAAAATCTTTGAGTCCCCGGTAGGCATTGAGAAAGGTCTCTTGTACGAGATCCTTGGCCGACTCTGTTTCGCCACACAGACGGTGCGCGTATCGATAGATGAGGTTGACATGGTCTCGATAGAGCTTATCAAATCCGTCAGGCTCTTGCGCGGCAGGGCGTTGAAGCGACGTCTTTGGAGTGGGAGTGCGCATGGTTGGCGCGGAGTCTAGGGGCTTGGCTGAGGCCTGTCAAGCTAACTTGGCAGGATGCTGAAAAGGACGCCAGCCGGGAAACGCTGAACGATGAGTGATGAACGGTGCACGAAAAACGAGGTTCACGTCAGCGTTCAGTTGTTCGCTCACTGCGGTCTTGTGGATGGATTTTTTTCGAGTATCCTATTCGGTCAAGGCCGAATGGTGCAAAGGCCGAGGGTCAGCGGATGGTTACAGCGCCGGGTCGTGGAGTTGTGGGTTTTGTCGGGGGGAGCGTGACGGTGACATGCTCTTGGTCGATACGAAGGGTCAAGGGTTGTCCCACCTTCACGTGAGGAACTCCGATCTTTGAATTGAGCATGACCAAGCCGATGGGAGTACGAATAAAGACGAAGTTGGATTTGAGCTTGGTTACAGTTCCCGAGAGGAGAAGCTGCACATCGGCGCCGGTCGGCGGGGCTTGGCTGATCTGCAGATCGAATTGCAGGTCGTGGACTCCTCGGAGTCTATTGGCGTCGTCGACCTCGACGGTCAGCAGATCCCCCTCGTGATAGCTCGAAAGCCGTTCGTCCTCTATGCCGAGCTGGACGGTCAGGTCACCGTCTGGTCCCCACCATTGGAACGATTTTGGATCACCAGTTCCAGGTGTCATGGGTCCGCTGAGATAGCGATGGACTAACGATCCGTCAGCCCTTTTTCGGATCTCGACGACGGTATGGCGCCCATGCACCCAAAAGGTCACGATCTGTGAAGCCTTGAGGTCCTTCAATGTTGTCGTGGAACTGAGGGTCAGCAATCCGATCGGGGTCTTGAGAAAGACGATCCCGGTCTTGGTTCGCCAGACCGCGCCGCGTAACGTGACCGAAGGATCGGTTGTGGTTGCTTCACCCGCAGCTGGGGCGTCAGCGACCGGGGCGGAGATCATTCCGGTAGTGGCCGGTGACTCCTCGGCATGGACGGGGCCCAAGAGAGTGGCAACGATCACACAGGCGTAGAACGTGTCACGGATACAGTGCTGAGGCCTGCGAAGAGATGGATGGCAGATCTTAATCATCTGCGTGTGTCCTTCTGCGATGCATCGTCATCTGGTGCGAATAACATGATGCCTTCGGGGAGTCAAGGTGAATGCCATTATCTCAGATGCCGGACCGGTGCGGTTTTCATGCATGTGTGCGTGCGTGATCGATAGGCATTGGGGCAAGGGGTTGGAGATGTGCGGGACTGTTGCCAGGGTGAGGGAGGGAGAGCAAGGGGTCGAGTGTCAGGATAATCCGGAGCTCATGATTGGCTGAGTATGGCACACCGAACCCTCTGAGCAGGAGGGATGGCGTGATCATGTGACAAATACGGCGCATCTCGAATTGTGCCCAGTCCTCAGTCTCGACTCGGCGGTGGAGTTGTGCCAGTACGTCGCGGCAAAACTCCGTGAGGAAGGACGGCATGGATTCAGGCGCCATTTGCGGCCAGAGCTCATGGGAGTCACCGAACAAGGCCATGAGTGCACGAGCCGGTCCATTCATATGCAGGATGCGAGCGGATGAGGAAAACACAATCATGCCCGAGTCCGGGGAAGAGAGGAAGGGTTGTTGTATCGTATCTGTTCCCTGTGAGACTGCCTCTTTCTCCGCCAAGACATCATTTGGTAGGAACTGAAGCGGGCTCTCCGGAAATAGTTGTGACACGGGCATCCTTTCGGGGAAATGCTTCAGGACAGTGCAAAAGTCGCACCTATGGCAGGGCTTTAGGAAGCGCGACTATCCTGCGAATACCGATCACAACGTGATGTCCGGAGTCGGGTCACGCACAAAGGAGGTGTGGTGGTGGCGGAAATTGAACCGGCTATTTCTTGCGAACCAATAGGCGGATCGGGGTGCCCTCGAATCCATATTCCTCGCGGACTTGGTTCTCGAGAAAGCGGAGATAGGAGGGCGTGATATTGTCCGGATGGCCGACAAACAACGCGAAGACGGGTGGTTGTATCGCGACCTGGGTCATGAAGGCAGATTTAGTGATTTTCGTCGGTTTGCCTTTCCGTACCGGTAGGGGATGGGTGGTGAGAATCTCCTGGAGAAACTTGTTCAAGGCTCCGGTCGGGATTCGCTTTGAGAAAGCCGCGAACACCCGATCGATAGTCGGAAAGAGTTGGCCAAGCGAATCGGGATGGGCTGCGGAGGCGAAGAGGACCGGTGCCCATGTCAGGAAGGGAAAGCGCCGATGCAGTTCCTGTTCGACTTCCTGCCGGGCCTGGCTGTCGCCTTCCCGGAGGTCCCATTTATTGACGAGGAGAAAACAGGCTCGCCCTTGCTTGATGATGATCCCGGCAATCTTGGTGTCCTGTTCCGTGACGCCTTCCGTGGCGTCGAGGAGCAAGACTCCGAGGTCGGATCGTCCGATAGCCAGGTGCGATCGGACTACGCTATAGCCTTCGATCCCCCGGTCGATCTTTCCGCGCCGACGAATACCGGCAGTATCGGTGAAGAGATACCGCCGACCTTGATGGAGGGCGA